>NZ_CP022121.1:2322500-2622500 GCF_002224645.1 Dehalobacterium formicoaceticum
CGATAAAACAATCATTTTACACATGGGAGAGCCGGAGATACTGGTTGATGGGGAAACGGTGTATTTTGAAGACGCAGTACCCATGATTAAAAACAGCAGGACTTTTCTGCCTGTAGGAAAGATTGCTGAAATACTTGGGGTTCAGGTTGAATGGGATGGAGAAACACGAACAGCGACATTTATTGCTGAATAGTATCAATTCAAAAAGTGACTGCTTGCCGCAAACCTACATCACCAGGCTGTAACTATTCGGTACGTCCAATAATATTCCGGCAGGTTGGCGGCAACTGCCGCCAACCTGCTTGCTTATAAAATATCTGTTGGATTGGATTTGAGTTTTCCCCTTGCATACTACGAGGGTTTACTTCTTGAAAAGACATGAAAACCGCTGGTTAGGCGGTTATATCTCGAGTGATGCTCAGCAGGGAATTATTCCATTTGAGGATATTTCTTTTGTGTATGAGCAGAATGGCAAATTTATGCTTCAACAGTATGGGCAGCCTTTGAAAGAGTTGGATGCAGAACAGTAGCCAAGTTTCAAGGTTGTATTGGTAATTTGGATGTACGTTAAGGTGTAAATCATACCTTGAGCATATTTATATTTGGTGAAGATTTTATCCACAAGATTTTATGGAGGAAAGAAAGATATGAAAATACGAATTAATTCTATAATATGTAAAAATAATAAGAAATCCTTGCTATTATCCCTATGTCTTTTAATATTGGTACTTACTATTTCTGCTTGTGCGCCTGCATCCAATCCAGAATTACTAACAGGTTATATGGTAATAGACGATAATATATTGCATCTTGATAGGGTTGAGATCATTAAGGCTGAAGATGAGGATCGAATAGAAGAGCTTGAATTAAATCAACAAGTTGATATGCCGAACGGATACTATATTTATAATGCTGACATAGAAAAACAGACCTATGAACTCACAAAGGAAACAGTATATTATTTTGTTGACATTAATCTTCTTTTTGTAAAAGAGAACGATGGAGACAGGGTTTATACGACAACAGAAAAAGAAGAATTTCTTCTACATCTAAATGAATCATATTCTGATTCACCACCAGCGCAAAAGGTTCCGTTTTTTATTGAAGTAAAAGATGGTAAGGTAATAAGTATTACAGAAAAAATTGAATTTACAATTTAGCTAAATGAGGGCATATGGTCTTGTAAAGTAGGTCCTTATGATATAAATAGCCAGCAAGGATGGGAATTGACATCTGTTCCCATCCTTGCTGGTTCCGTATTCGGTTTGCTTCTCTTAAATTGTCCCTACGATACCGCGGATTTGTCCCTCGAATTTACTTCTGGTAGAATAACGTAAGCGTCAAATACTACCCACATATTCTTTTGAATCTAGCTATGAGATAATGTCTCCATGATAACTATAAGGAGGCCTGCTCATTGACCAAAGTTGAAAAGTGCCAAATGTGGAAATCCAGGGTGAATGAATTTAAATCGAGTGGCCAAACGGCTACAGCATGGTGCACAGCACATGAATTGAAGATCAATCAGCTGCGCTACTGGATGCGTAAGTTTAAGTCAGAAAGCAAGTCAGCAGAGAAGAAAATGCAGTGGCTTTCCGTGGAGATCGGCGGGTTAGAAGTAAGCGAACCTCAAGAAGCTTTGCCCGTTCGTGTAGGCAAAGCAACTATTGAAGTGCGTCCGGGATTCAATCCCAAACTTCTCTCTGATGTCGTTAAGACGCTATCAGTTATTTGAAGAAACTTTGCAGGATTCCGGAAGCGTGTCCGACCATGGGAGCAAAGCATCCAGTTGAGCCATATTTCCCAAGTCAATGTTGGGCAACTTCTCAAATAGATACGTCAAATAATGAAAAGGGCTCAGATGGTTGGCCTTTGCCGTCTCAATCATGCTGTAGATGATTGCACTGGCCGTAGCACCCTTCGGAGTGTTACTGAAGAGGAAGTTTTTTCTTCCGATTACGAAAGGCTTGATGGCTCGTTCTGCTCGGTTATTACTGATTTCCAGCCGACCATCAAGCAAGAACGCGCACAGTTTATCCCACTGCTTCAGGCTGTAATCAATGGCTTTTCCTAAAGCACTTTTCGGAAGAACCTGTCTTTTCTTCGTTCTTAACCAGGCTTCGAAGACATCAAGAATCGGTTTGCTTTGTTCCAAACGCTTGTCGTATCGCTCGTCAGCATCCAGATCCTTGAACCCTTGCTCTAGGTGAAAAAGCTGGTTACAATAATCCAGCCCTTCTTTCGCAACAGAAGATGTCTGGTCGGAGCCTTTTGGCAAGGCTTTGAGTGCATCAGAAAAATACCTTCTGGCATGAGCGAAGCAACCGACCGGTTTGACACCTGGAATGCCGTTATACCCTATATAGCCATCAGTATGCAAATATCCATTAAAACCGTCAAGCATGTTTTGCGGATGCTTACTGGCTCTGGTCGTACGATAGTCATAAAGATAGATCGGCACATCCGTATGACCTGTAGCATACAGCCACATATATGATTTGTTAGCGGCTGTTCTTCCTTCTTCACGCAGCACTTGCAATATCGTTTCATCCGCATGTAAAATCTCATGCTCAATTAGCTTGGTATGCATGCGGTTGTACAGATGAACAAGCCAATCATTCGCACCGTGAATCATCCAGTTGGCCAGTGTCTGGCGAGATAAATCGATACCAAAGTGTTTGAATTGCTGCTCCTGGCGGTAAAGCGGAACAGCAAGAGTATATTTTCGATCCATCACAAACGCCATTAAAGAGGGCGAGACAAAGCTACCCGGAAGCACAGGGGCAGGCATGGGTGCAGTGATCACCGGCGTGGAGATGTCATTTTTCTCACAGTTACGGCAAGCATATACGTGTCGTACGTGTTTGACTACCTTAACCTGAGCTGGAATAACCTTGATCTCCTTTCGGATTTCTTTACTCATTTGATGTAAATGCTCACCACACTGTGGGCAAGTTTGTTCTTCATCCGATAAGTGGTATTCTACAGTCTCTACGGGAAGATCCTCAAGCATTTTGTCGTTCTTGCCCTTGGTCTTGCGTCTTTTATATGTAATTTCCTCAACCGTTGGTTCAGATGCCTTAGGATCGGCTTCTTGTTCCGCTTCATCGAAGAAACTTAATTGATCTGGATTGGTTTTCTCGCTGGATGCACCGAATCGCCGCTTCTGGCTTAAAAGGAACTGTTCTTCGTACCATTTCAGCTTAGCGGACAACTCTTCGATTTGGTGCTCTTGAACAGAAATTTTGTCCTTAAGACTTTGTATATGTTCATCCGTTTGAGGATGGTTTGCGTCTGATTCAGTTATGTTTTCCATGGCTTTATTATATCATTTTTCGCTAATGAAAGATAGCCAAAAACCGCATAGAATCAAGGTTTTTCGCAGTTTTTATATGATGATTCTCTCGCTTATTTCCGGATTGGCACTTGCCTGATGAAGGGGTAAACCATCGAGCAGCCATCGAAATTCTCGCTGGCTGACAGCAAGTGACTGGCTATTGCCATCTGGCCACTGAAAGTGTCCTTTCTCGAGGCGCTTGTAATGGAGCCAGAATCCATCGCCACCCCATTCTAGGACTTTGACTTTGTCCTTTTTGCGATTACAAAAGACAAAAAGATGCCTAGAGAATGGATCCAAGCGGAAATGCTCTTGCACGATTACAGCCAAGCCATCGATAGACTTGCGAAGATCCGTTGCGCCGGCTGCAAGATAAACCGTGTCTACTCGGCCTAACATCATAGCCACACTCACTTCCTTGTGATTGTCATGGAGGAGGTTTTGTCCATCTTTTCGAATTCATTATCTCATAGTAAGAAAAGGACGAATATGTGGGTTTGATTTGACGCTTACAAATGAGGGCATATGGTCTTGTAAAGTAGGTCCTTATGATATAAATAGCCAGCAAGGATGGGAATTGACATCTGTTCCCATCCTTGCTGGTTCCGTATTCGGTTTGCTTCTCTTAAATTGTCCCTACGATACCGCGGATTTGTCCCTCGAATTTACTTCTGGTAGAATAACATTGAGGTAAAAAATGTCAAAGTGTGCCAGAAAGCCAAGTGCAAGTGGAATATATTTATTATGATTCAAGGTACAAACAGACAAGCAATTTTTGAGAAGGATAGGGCTGAACGTAACTTACAAGTTGCAGTGCCAGCGACCCTCTTCGCCGGCCTTGTTTTTGCCCTGACTGCTCCGCCCTATATCTGGACTATATTGGGGATGTGATGAAAAGAGCAAGCCAAATCATTTAATCAGGATTCGGTTTGCTCTGCAAATTAAGATTTGAACGCTACTCATTCGTTCCAGTTGCTGATTTTTGAAATTTCGGGATATTGAGCTAAAAGCTTTTCATTTGCCGTTTCTAAGCTTTCGCAATATTCCGCATATGAACTGCTCAATTGCTTTAATGCAGGAATAAAAACATCATAATATCCACTTGCGTTATTAAACTCTTTCAGCAACTCCGTGATTTTGAAAGCAGGGGACTTTTTATATTCCTCCGACTGCTTATACGCCAGATATTGTTCCAGCACTTCCTTGTTTGCAGAGAGAAAATTATCCGGGTTTTCTATCGACTTCCTTGTGCTTTCAACTATGTCTTTTATTTGCTCTGTACCAATGTGTTTTGTACCCTCGATTAAATATTCCTGCAATTCTTCAGTCAAATTGAGTGCTGGAACATTATCCAAAAATGTGACTATCGTTTCATAGGCAGTTTGCTGATTTCTTGTTCTGATTGGTTCATTCAAAAACCGAGCAAAATGCAGGCAAACAAATCTACCGTAATACCCAGGAAAAGCATCCAAAAGCTTTTCAGTAATGGTCTTGCTGTTTTCAAGTGTCCGCAAGTTTTCGACAATTTCACCAAAAGTTTTACCGCTACTTAATTGATCGAGAATTGCCCTTTTTGCCGCTTCTCTTTGAAGCTGCAACTCTTTTCGAACAGAAACTACCTGCAAAACAGTATTTGACTTGTCGGAAAGGACAGTTTTTATTTCATCTGTACCGATATCGAGCCGTCGTAGTACAAAAATCTTGCTTAGAGCCTCGACATCATTTTCGCTGTAATCTCTATATCCGTTATCAAAGACAGACGGCGAAACCAGTCCTTGCGACGTGTAGTATTCTATCGCTTTTTTGGTTAAGCCTGTAGTTTTGCTGACTTGATTGATTAACATATTTATCACCTCAATCACATTTTAAGCCAACACCCAAGGTGATAGTCAAGCACTATTTTGAGAAAATATCTATAAGCACTGGTTCGAAACGGATCGATAAATTCGTATTTGTCGTTATCATACCATATACATCAGATTTCTTTCCATCATCCTTTTGCAAGGATACTCTGGTCAATATTGGGTCTATAACAAACTTAGAGCCACTACATTATGCAGAATGTGTAGTGGCCCTCTCTATTTAAATGATAGAAATATGTTTTTGTGAGAGCATGCGATAGCTATGACAGCTTATATTATTGTGACGGTCCTATCTGCGTAGGGCTTTTCATGAAATATTATCTGCCATTCCACAGTATCAACTGGGTTAAAGTGCAGTGCCGAACACGCAGCACGGAGTTTCCCTTGCTCCTTGCCGCCAAAGGCAATAGCGGTAGCTCTATCTGCACCGCCGATCACACCAAATGCAAAGCAGTCGGCACTGCTATGTGGTTCCATTGGATTAGTCAGTTTTTTACGAGGTCTATCGCCATTGTTGCAATCACGAATGGAGAAAGAACCATCGGTGAGATCTGGAGAAAGAGTGTAACTCATTGTAATACAGTGCGTTGGTGTCTATGGTAATCTAATAGTAGGCCACCGTAGTCATTGAAAAACCGGCCACAATAGATTAACCTACTTGAGAGGAAATTCAACAGGTAGGGGCTGGGAGAGATGATCACAATGAACATCAAGCAACAAATTTTAATGATGCATATTCATGAAGGGAAATCGCGCCGGGAAATTGCGAAAATAACAGGGATCAATCGGGACACCGTAGGAAAGTACATTGGACAATATGAGGAAGGGAGACAGCAATTATTGTCGAGCGGGTCGGCAGATATCCAGGCACTAGTCGACACCCTCACTTCTGCCCCCAAGTATACTGTGGGCATTCGACCCAAAAGAAAAATGACTGACGAGGTTGTGAACAGGATCCAGTTCTATCTTGACGAGAATGAAACTAAGCGAAATCAGGGGCGGCACAAGCAGCAAAAAAAAGCCATTGATATCTTTGAAGCACTGGAAGCCGAGGGTACTCAACTAAGTTACAGTACCGTTCTTCGAACCATTAGAAGCTTGGAACGGAAACCAAAGGAAGCGTTTATTAAGGCTCTGTATGAACTTGGAGACATTTGCGAATTTGATTGGGGTGAGGTTAAACTAAAAATTAATGGAAAATTTCAAGTTTTTCAGATGGCCGTATTCACAACGGCTTACGGGAACTATCGCTTTGCTTATCTGTTCACCAAACAAACAACAGAGTGTTTTCAGGAAGCACACGCCCTGTTTTTCCAGCATATCGGCCAAGTGTATCGTACCATGGTGTACGATAACATGAAAGTCGCGGTGAAAAGGTTTATTGGAACGGAGAAGGAGCCGACGCAAGGATTGCTTCAATTGTCGCTCTACTATGGTTTTCAGTATCGGTTTTGCAATATTCGCAAGGGCAACGAAAAAGGTCATGTGGAGCGAAGCGTCGAGGTCGTTCGCCGAAAAGCCTTCGCTTTTCGGGACGAATTTGAATCCCTGGAGGAGGCAAATCAATATTTGCAGGATGTGTGCACTAAGCGTAATCGTAAGTCCCATGATGAGTACAACGGCCAGACGGCGGAGGAACGATTGGAAGAAGAGCGCCCCGCATTGCTGCCCACCCTTCCACCATTTGATGCAGCTCGCGTGATTTATGGACGGGTGAACAAATATTCCACCATCATCGTTGATCAGAATCGTTACTCAGTACCGGATCATTTGGTAGGTGAATCGATCATGATTAAAGCATATGCGACCCGGGTGCGATGCTTCCATCAGGAATCCTTGGTAGCGGAGCATGTGCGATTAACCGGCAACCACGAGTGGCGGCTTGATCTGAATCATTATTTGGATACGCTAAGGAAAAAACCTGGTGCATTTGCCGGTAGTGCGGCATGGCAGCAGGCTCCTAAAAGGATAAAAGAAATATACGAAACATATTATACCAAACAAGACAAGGAATTTATACAGCTATTGCAATATATTCGAGACGATGTCCCATTTGCGGAAGTCGAGCAAGCTATTCGGGAGCTGGAGAAAATTCATCCGGCTCAAGTGACTACGGATAAAATTAAAGTGCTTTGTGCTAGGAATCGTGACGCGATGCCTGTTGTTCAACCAAATCTCTCGAAAACGGGAAAAGAGATTGTAGAGCGGTCAGCACAGCAGCTTCGCATGTACGATGACATGTTTGATACCCATACACCAAAAGCAAAGGAGGACGTTGCATGAGTAACGCGCCGCGCAAGGCGTTTAAGGAAGCGATATTGGAATATAGCAAAGAACTGAGACTCCCTATGATTCGTAAGCATTTGGATGAGCAAGTTCGGGAGTCAACGCAGCAGGATGCCAGTTATGAAGCATTTCTGGCGCAGTTACTGGAGAAGGAATGTGATGCTCGTCGGGAAGCCTCGCGGCATAATCGCATTCGTCTGGCTGAATTTACACATAAAAAGTACCTTGAAGATTTGGTCATCGCGGATTTGCCAGATGATGCCCAAAAGAAGTTAAAGCAGCTGAAAACATTAGAGTTTATTCAGGAGGGGCGCAACATTATTCTGGCGGGGAACCCGGGAACAGGCAAGACGCATGTGAGTATTGGGCTAGGCTTAAAGGCCTGCCTGGAGGGATATAAAGTATGGTTTACAACTGTTCCCCTCCTCATTAACCGGATTAAAGAATGCCGAGCAGAGCAAACTCTTCGAGCCTTCCAGAACCGCTTTGAAAAATATGATTTGGTTATTGCCGATGAAATGGGTTATATATCTTTTGATAAGGAAGGATCTGAATTATTGTTTACCCATTTGTCGCTGAGGGCTGGTCGCAAATCGACAATCATCACAACCAACTTATCCTTCGAACGATGGGGTGAAATTTTTCAGGATCCCGTGATGACGGCGGCCATGATTGACCGGTTGACGCATCAGTCATACATCGTCAACATGAATGGAAACTCGTACCGCATGAAAGAAACGAAGGAGTGGTTACAACAACAGCAACTGGCATGAAGAAAAAAACAATAACCCTGTATAAAGGTTTATCATGTTTTTGATAAACATTTATACAGGGTGTAACAAGCGATAGCGCGTTAGCATTCATCGTGAAACAATGCTCTTTGAAAACTAAATATGCTTATGAAACGACTAAATTTTTTTTCTTAGTGGCCGAAAATTAAATGACTATATGGCCTAATTTTAAGTTGACAAATACAGCGTTGGAAAATCATAGCTATTATTAATAAATCGATTTGTAGGGATTTCCTGCTGCTCATATTCCTGCACTGTCAGCGTATATGAACAATTGGTTATGGGGTGGCTGAAATCAATACATTCACCCGGAGTTGATACACTAAAGTGCGAACCAGAGATTTCTATAGGGTCGTGCTTGATTGTTACGCTAAGGGTGGAAATTTGCGGTCTGCGTGTTGTTGACCAAGGAAAAGCAGAACGCCAAATAACCCAACCGCTAGCGGGATCAAGCTTGTACTGTTTTAGCACACCTTCGGACTCTATGCCATTGAGTTCGGAAAAACACGGATTCCAAGACAGGCCGCATCCGTGTGAGCAGGAAATTGTTTTGTCATTAAGTATAATTTCCGGAATAATATTGATCGCCATAGGATTTTCAGCTTCAATCTGCATTTGCTGCTTTTTAGTAAAATCAGAGCCATCATTTTCTATTGAAAGATTCCATTTGCAAGCGGATTGTAATGTATGTCACCCTTTTTTGCTTATTATTTGCCTTGTTTAACACCTCTGCCTTAGCTGCATCAAACGGAGATTTTCAATCATTTGGAGCAACTTCCTTAAGTAAATCAGACGGCTCCTATTGGGTATGGGGTGCCGGCCAGTCAGTTCCCATTCAAATTCATGACTTGTCAGATGTGGAAAAATCATTTGATTGCCAGTTTGATCGCCAGCTTGTCATGAAAAAGGACGGTACGGTTTGGTTTTGGGAGAGGAAAGATCCTTCCGGAGAAATACAAGTCCACAATGTCCAATCATTAAATAATCTAATTGACGTTCAATATAAAATGGGTGATCTATTAGCCTTGGATCAAGAAAGGAAAGTATATCTTCTCTCAACACAAGGTCAGTTAACCTCCGACCGACTAAATCAAATTACCCATCTTTCCGGCATTGACGATGTTGTGGATCTCGGTGCTTATTGGGATTATCATCAACAATCCCACGCTGAGATATGGGCATTTTTGAAAAAGGATGGCACAGTTTGGATCAATAAAGGGGATTTTCCAACAGAAGCCTTTGAACCTATTCCTGCTCCCAATAATGTTATTGAAATCGAAGAAAACATCGCCCTGAAGCAGGATGGTACGGTTTGGTACTGGCCAAGCCAAACCAAAAATGATTTAAGTGCTTCAATCACGGCAGCACCGATTACTGAATTAACTAGTATAAAAAAAATAAAATCATATAATAAATCATATGTTGCTATTGATCAAAACGCTGACCTGTGGTTTTGGGGTGTAACATTAACCGGAGCTTCCGACGGGACGATCAGGCATAACCAGACTGTTCCTGTTAAATTGAACAGTATTAAGGATGTTAAGGATGCTTTTTTTGTTGAACGTTCCCTGATTGTGCTAACGAAGGGTGGGGATGTGTGGGAAGCTTCTATTGATCGAGAATCCATGCCGGAAAATCCAGTCTTCAATCATCTTACATCTGACGTACAAGAAATTAAGCTAGGTGCCCGCCATATCATGATGCAGAAAAACGATGCCTCTTTATGGGGATGGGGTGTCAACAAAAGCGGACAATTAGGCAGCGGCGATTTTGAATTTATGCACCTTACGCCTCAGCGGGTGCAAAGACCGGTTGCGGTTTATTTAAACGATGAACCCATTGTGATGAATAGTAGTGGAGTGATCATTAGAAACGATCAGGCATTTATTCCCCTTCGGTCCGTTTTCGAGAAAATGGGTGCCGCAATAAATTGGGATACATATACTAAAACTGTAACTATTAGTCAAAGAGAACCCGAAAAAGAACCTGTAACCATTAGCATTAATTATTCTTCCGGAACAGTTGATCTGAATAATAAACCTGTTACCCTTTCCAACCAGCCTTTTATTCTTGTCAGCACTGCTTACTTGCCCCTGCGGTTTATCAGTGAATCTTTGGGCGGGAAAGTAGATTGGATACAAGATGAGGGGAAAATATTTATCTTAATGCAATAGGTATATTTCTAAGGAGACCAGCTAATACCATAACTTATCCCGGAAAGAGGTTCCGGCGGTTAATACATTTCAAAAATAATAACACGATTGAACATTACAAGTTCGATCGTGTTTTTTAATATCGATATAAAAATAAAAATTGCTATAAACTACAGTTACCTCTTTAACACAAGATGTATAGATATCCAACCTTTCGTTATTTACAAAAAACATTATGGTGCACGCTAAGGGGGCAGTCAGTGGGACAAGGGTGGGACAAGGGTGGGACAAGGGGACAGGTACTTTGTCCCACGAATTTATTTCTGGTAGAATAACAATGAGATAAAATATGCCAAGGTGTGCCAGAAAACCAAGTGAAAGTGAAATATATATATATAGGGACGATGTACCTGTCCCTCTGTCCCTCCCTCTGTCCCTCTCCCTCTGTCCCTCTGAGCGGTTGGATATGTTTTTGAAAATATTACTAGAACAATAAATAACCATTAACGTAGAGATCATCTATCAAAATGATATATTTCTATATTGCTTTTGGAAAATGTGTTTAATATGTATATAAAATGTGATACGATACATATAATAATACAGGAGGTGAGCAATATGGCTAAATCGGAAACTCTGCATATTCGGATTGAACCAGCTGTTAAAGCCGGTGTTGAGGCCACGCTTAAAACATTGGGACTTTCAACCACTGAAGCGATTAATATATTTCTTCACCAGGTTATTCTCACTGGAGGGTTGCCTTTTGAGGTCAAAAACCCTCAATATAATGCTGAAACCATTGCCGCCATGCAGGAAGCCCGTGATATTGCCGCTGGAAAAGTCCCGGCAAAAAGCTTTAGTACAATAGCAGAGCTGATGGATGACTTGAACAGCGATGATGAAGATTAACAGAACTTCCCGTTTCAAGAAAGAATACAGACAGATGATGAAGCGGGGCTATGATTCCAAACCGTTTGAGTATGTGGTCGGAGAGATAGCAAATGGCCGGGCATTGGCAGAAAAATATAATGACCACGCCTTGAAAGGCACCTTTGAAGGGTTCAGGGAGTGCCATATACAACCGGATTGGCTGCTGATATACTTTGCTGAAAAAGACATTTTGACGCTGACTTTCACACGGACTGGTACTCATGCTGATTTGTTTAAGAAATAAGATTAAATCCTCACGGGTGTAGCCAAAGAGAAACAGTTCCCTTTGGCTATTTTTTGTTTATGACAGTCTTATTGCTGCTAAGGATGCACCTGCACCTAATTATAATGTTGCTTCAACATTCAATCCTGACAAACGGATTGATATGGTGTCACCTGCTATTAAATTCAATATAATTTGAAAATTATATTTTGATATTGATAATACTGGATTAACAGTTGCGGCTGATACTATTGCACCATCAACTAATAATTCTGATCGCATCATGAATACTGACATAATTTTTATATCATAATTAATACAGTATCTTCCGGTTTGAGGCACTGTAAATACTGTATTTGCTGCATTTGCAACAAAACCATCTAAGTTTTGCGCATTTGGTAATGCAATTGGAGTTTCGCTAACTGCTACTGCAATAGCAGAACCCAAAAGGAACTTAACGGAGGGAACTAAAAAATGGATTCCATCGTCTAAGAAATAGAATGGAAAGATTAGACCATTAAAAAGGGATAAAAAATAAGAATGGATGTGATATTTGTGTTATTAATGAAAAAGCGGATTGTAAGATATGGCACTCTTTTTTGCTTATTATTTGCCTTGTTTAATACCTCTGCCTTAGCTGCACCAAACGGGGAATTTCTATCCTTTGATGCAACTTCCTTAAGTAAATCAGACGGTTCTTATTGGGTATGGGGTGAAGGCCTGTCAGTTCCCATTCAAATTTATGGCTTGTCAGATGTGGAAAAATCATTTGAAAGTCATCTTGTCATGAAAAAGGACCAAACGGTTTGGTTTTGGGAGAGGATAGCTCCTTCCGGAGAAATAAAAGTCTACCATGTCCCGGCATTAAATAATCTAATTGATGTTCAATACAAAATGGGTGATCTCTTGGCCTTGGATCAGGAAGGGATGGTTTATCTTCTCTCAGCACAAGGTCAGTTATCCTCCGACCGACTAAATCAAATTGCTCCACTTTCCGGTATTGATAATGTGATAGATATCGGTGCTTATTGGGATTATGGTCATCAATATAGCGTTGAGAAGTGGGCTTTTTTGAAAAAGGATGGCACGGTTTGGGTAAACAGAGGGAATTTTCCATCGGAAGCCTTTGCACCTATTCCTGTTCTCAATGATGTTATTGAAATCGAAGAAAACATCGCCCTGAAACAGGACGGTACTGTTTGGTACTGGCCAAACCAAACCTATAATGCCTTAAGTGATTCGGTCACGGCAGCTCCAATTACGGAATTAACTAATATTAAAAAAATAAAATCTTATGGGAAATCACAAGTCGCGATTGATCAAAACGCTTCCCTGTGGTTCTGGGGTGTAACATATACCGGAGCTTCCGACGGTACGATCAGGCATAACCAGATTGTTCCCGTTAAATTGAACAGCATTAAGGATGTTGAGGATGCTTTTGTTGTTGAGCGTTCCCTGGTTGTGCAAACAAATGATGGGAATGTGTGGGAAGCTTCTATTGATCGGGAAGCCATGCCGGTAAATCCGGTCTTCGATCATATTACGTCCGGGGTACAAGAAATAAAGCTGGGTGCCCGCCATCCGCCATATCATGATGAAGAAAAACGATGGCTCTTTATGGGGATGGGGTGTCAACAAAAACGGACAATTAGGCAGCGGTGATTTTGAATTTATCCACTTAACGCCTCAGCGGGTGCAAAGACCGGTTGCAGTTTATTTAAACGATGAGCCCGTTGTGATGAATAGCGGTGTTATCATCCGAAACGGTCAGGCATTTATTCCCCTCCGGTCAGTTTTCGAGAAAATGGGTGCCGTACTAAATTGGGATGCAGCTAATAAAACCGTAACTATCAGTCAAAAAGAACCTGAAAAAGAACCTGTCATCATTAATATTAATTATTCTTCCGGAAAGGTTGATCTGAATAATAAACCTGTTTCCCTTTCCAACCAGCCTTTTATTCTTGTCAGCACTGCTTACTTGCCCCTGCGGTTTATCAGTGAATCTCTGGGCGGAAAAGTAGATTGGATACAAGATGAGGGGGAAATATTAATCAAAATGCAATAGGTATATTTCTAAGGAGACCAGCCAATAAAAGGGGGGACTAAAATGGGAAATCACAAAAAAATAGCTATCAGTCTTTTGTTATTTTTCAGCTTAGGCATCATGGGGGGGTGCAGCAATAATGTTGCCAATCAGCCGGAGGGGTCTGACCTGCTTCAGCCTCAAGATGTAGCGGGGATCGGCCTTTATGGTGAGATCCGGCAAAAGCTGCCTGATTTTGTTATCACCCCGGAGATTAAAGAATGGGATCAGCCCCTGCCTTTTTATGAAGACGGCAAATTAGGCTTTAAAGATAAGCAGGGTAAGATCGTCTTAGAGCCAATCTATGCCAGCCACCACGGCTATCGCAATGGCGTTAATAATATTGCCTATGACGATGAGGCAGGCAATCGCACCTGGCAGGTCTATGATATTTACGGCAAGCCTTATCCCTATGATACGGTTTATGGTTTCCATTATGGCATTTCTTTTGTGCAAAAGGATGGTAAATCCGGCCTCATCAATACCGCGGGTCAAGAGATTGTACCGGTTGAATATGATAAGCTTTTGTTGGCTTATATCCAAGATGCCGCTTCTGAAACAGAGCAGCCCTCGGCCTATGCCCAAAAGGATAGCCGGAGCCCCTGGGTACTGCTCGATCTGCAAGATGGCTATCAAAGCTATTACGAGCCTTATGATGAAAACAAAAAAGCCGGCTATGCCGGCACCTTGGATTTAACGGAGCATAGCGTTGCCATTATCAATAATATGATCATGGTGGACGGCATTTCCCTTACCACAGGCAAAAAATTCCCTCTTTGTGCTTTGGATGGCTTAAGCTGCCAAATCTATCAAGATGGCAAGGCGGTGGGCAGTGCGCCCATCAAACTGGATCAAGGTTTCTATGAAGGTGAAGTGATGGCCTTATTCCCGGATTATTTTGGTGAAAGCTATGTAGACGAGAATAATGAATTCGTTGCTATCCCTCAACTCTTGCTGTCACAAAGCCAGCCATCCATCGCCAAGGGCCAAGGTTCTGATTATCAGCAAGCGGTGGAAGATTATTTAACGGAAAAACAGATCGAAAATACCCCGGTTAAAATTGCTTCCTGCTATATCGCTGATTTTAGCGGCCAAAACAAAAAAAGTGCCCTGCTGGAGGTGGTCGATACCATGCGCTTCCAAGAACCCTTACCGCCAGAAATAGAAAGCTGGGATGCTGATGATTTTACAGCCAAAAAAGTCGCTTTTGTCAGCACCATTTTATTTATTCCCGATCTGACCAAGCCAAATGAATACCAGGTAGTGCTGGAAAATATTCAGCAAAGTGATAGATTTATTCGCGAAACCATCCGTAATAGCTTGTATGCAGCCTTTGACTTAGACCGTGACGGCAGTCTTGAGATGATCGTGGATAACCTCTATTATGAATACCGGGATTATCAGCTGATTGATTTGAGCAAATAACAAGGGAAATAAGGCATGATAAACTGCTTTTAACTACTTCTGGGGGGGGACAAAGGGACAGACACTTTGTCCCTCAAGTTTATTTCTGGTTTAGTCTATCCCTCAAATCCCTTAGCACATCTAATTCGAGCTCTTTTTCGACTAATAGTTTTTTCAATGAGTTATTCTCGTTGCTGATGCTTTTAAGCCTCTGCTCTATTTCTAAAATGGGACAAGGGTGGGACAAGGGGACAGGTACTTTGTCCCTCCTGTCCCCCCTCCTGTCCCCGGCTGTTTCCATTGTTACAGAGAGGGAAACGGTATTAATCAAAAGATATGAAAGAGACTTTAAGATCAAAATCAATAGGAGGTAGTATCTAGGGGGAAAATACTAGATCCAGGTAGGGGCAGATAGAGGTGCCGTAGTAGCCTATACAATTAATTGTTAGAAAGAGATGACCAAAGAGAAATGGCGAATTTTAAAGATTATCAATTAAATAGTGATTTATTAAAAGCAATTAGGCTGTTAAATTTCAAAATTCCCACAAAAGTCCAGGAACAGGTGATACCAGTTGTTCTGGCAGAAAAGGATATCATCGTAAAGTCTCAAACCGGCAGCGGAAAGACAGCAGCATTTGCTATCCCTATTTGCCAATTGGTTGATTGGGAGGAAAATAAACCTCAAGCATTAGTAATGACGCCGACCAGAGAACTTGCTATTCAGGTAAAAGAAGACATCTTTAATATAGGTAGATTTAAGAGATTAAAAGTAGCGGCAATTTTCGGGAAGTCCCCATTCTATTATCAAGAAAAGGAAATCAAGCAAAAAACACATGTGGTGGTTGGCACACCAGGCCGTATTATTGATCATATCGAAAGAGGGACATTTGATACATCAAAGATAAAATATCTTGTCATCGATGAAGCAGATAAAATGCTAAATATGGGGTTTATTGAACAAATAGAGACGATCATAACTAGTTTGCCAAAAGAGCGGGTGACGATGTTATTTTCTGCGACAATGCCTATGGATATAAAGAATTTATGTAATAAATATATGAAAGATCCGGGATACGTTGAAATAGAAGAAGAAAATTCAATTGCTGATAGAATAAGGCAAGAAAGATATAACGTAGCGGAAATAGATAAAACCCAACTTTTGAGAGATATTACCATCGTCGAAAATCCGGATAGTTGTATGATATTCTGTAATACAAAGCAGAAGGTAGAAGATGTTTATCATGAGTTATTGAATCTTAAGTATTCTTGTCAGAGAATTCATGGTGGTATGGAGCAGCGGGACAGATTAAGAGTAATGAATAACTTTAAGCAAGGTAAATTTAGATATCTATTAGCAACAGATGTTGCAGCCCGAGGAATAGACATTGATAACATCACCCTGGTAATTAATTTTGATATTCCTCAAGACAGAGAAAGCTATGTTCATCGAATCGGAAGAACCGGTCGGCTGAACAAGATGGGGAAAGCTATTACTTTTGTTACCCAAAATGAAAAGTTGTTTCTGGATGATATCCATAAATATATTGGAAAAGAAATTATTTTGATGGGAAGACCGGAAAAAGAAACAGTTCAGGATGTTAAACAAGAATTTGTAGAGAAAATAAATACCACACCTGAAATGAAGGAGATCAAAGGTGCAGAACTGAGTAAGGAAATTATGAAATTACATATAAATGCAGGGAAGAAGACAAAGATGAGAGCAGTAGATGTGGTAGGGACCCTTTGCAATATTAAAGGTATGACAGCGGCAGATATCGGGATTATCAATATTCAGGATATATCTACCTTTGTAGAAATATTAAATAATAAAGGTGAGTTGGTATTCCAGGCGTTACAAAAAACACCTATCAAAGGCAGATTACGTAAGGTTAGTAAAGTGGTAAAGCAGTCAGCATATTGATAGGTGAATGATGACAAGGGTGTAGTTTTAGTACTTTAAAAGGGGTGGTACATTGTTTGATAAGCTAAACAGGAAAGATATTAAAGAATCCTGGCTAGACTTTCAAAATAATAAACCTGTGGGAACTGATCGTGTCCGTAAGGTGATTCTTGATTCATGGAAGCGGAGCCGACAGTATGGCGTGAATGCCTTACATCAGAATAAACAGTTGTGCTCACCTGAAGAACTAAAAAAGAGACAAGCAAAGAGCATAATCTTGTTGAATGCTGCTCAGGGTTACTTGGAAGATCTCTTTTCCAAATTTTTAAGCAGCCAGGGTGTCGTGGTTTTGTCTGACACAGAAGGGACTATTATCTTTGCTCTGGGCGACGAAAAAACCATGCGGGAAACTACGGCACCTGAATTTGCTCATGACTGCAGTGAAGAAACCATGGGAACCAACGGGGTAGGGACCTGCTTGGCATTAAGAAAACCCTTCCTGATATGGGCTGAGGAACATTATTATCAGGGCAATCATATATGGTATTGCTCCTCAGCTCCCATTTTTGATCCGGCCGGTAAAATGCTCGGATGTTTAAACGTTACCGGTAAATCGCAAAGCGTGCATGCTCATACCTTAGGCATGGTTTTGGGGATAGCCAATGCCATTGAAAGACAAATTAAAATTAACCAAATTATGGACGAGAATCAAAAAGTTATTCGGAAACAAGAAGTAATCCTGAACTTGATTACAGATGGGGTATTAATAGTTGATCCAGCCGGTAAAGTGACCGAGATAAATCAATATGCTCTGCAAATGTTTGGCATGGCGAAAAACGAGATTATAAATCAATCAGTAGCAAAGCTTATTCCTTCTGGTTTGGATATTGAGGATATTTTTACTAAGCAGCGAATGCTTAAGAATATAGAAATTGACTTTGCTTTACCGGGCAAAGATTTGTCCTGTTCCGTTTCTACGGCTATTATTAGGAATGAAAAAGCCCTACCGGAAAGTTTAATCTTAACCTTTACTCCCAGCAAGAATATTCATGCCTTGGTCAATCAGGTAACAGGTTCCGTGGCCAGATACACTTTCGAACAAATGACAGGCCGCTCATCCGTTTTTCAGGAGGTAATACGTCAGGGTAAGCTGGCGGCGCTGGCCAGTTCCAACGTACTAATTACCGGAGAAAGTGGGACGGGGAAGGAACTCATGGCCCATGCCATTCATAATGCCAGTAACCGATTCCATAAGCCTTTCATAAGTGTAAATTGCGGTGCTTTGCCACGGGAATTAATAGTCAGTGAACTATTTGGTTATGAAGAAGGATCTTTTACCGGTGCCAAGAAGGGTGGTAATCCAGGGAAGTTTGAACTTGCAGACGGGGGCACCATTTTCCTGGATGAAATTGGTGAATTGCCGTTGGATGGCCAGGTTACATTACTCCGGATCATACAAGAAAAGGTAGTTAACCGCCTTGGCAGCAGCAAACCTAAACCGA
Organism: Dehalobacterium formicoaceticum; assembly: GCF_002224645.1. Classification (NCBI taxonomy): domain Bacteria; kingdom Bacillati; phylum Bacillota; class Clostridia; order Eubacteriales; family Peptococcaceae; genus Dehalobacterium; species Dehalobacterium formicoaceticum. Next base: position 2,340,972 of record NZ_CP022121.1, read on the forward strand.
TTGATGTTAGGGTTATTGCCGCCACTAATAGGAATTTGGCGGAGGAAGTTCTAAACAAAAATTTTCGCCAAGATCTTTTTTACCGTTTAAATGTTCTTACGATCAATATGCCTAGTCTGAGAGACCGTAAGGAAGATCTGGAAATCTTGATAAATAGTACGATGGATAGAATAAAGAACCAGACAAACAAATCTTATCTGACCATTGATCGCCAAGCCATGAATGTACTAAAAAAATATGACTGGCCGGGAAATATACGCGAACTGGAAAACGTTTTAGAAAGGGCGGTTAACATATGTGAGGATTTAGTAATCAAGTGCAGCGATTTGCCAAATCACTTAACCGCAGAGAGTGTTAAAGCCGCGCCAGACATCACTTATATTGAGCAAACCGAAAAAACTTTAATCATGGAAACGTTGCGGGAGACCCACGGAAACATTAAGCAAACCGCTGAGAAACTAGGTATTGCTCGCAATACTGTTTACCGCAAAATGAAGAGATATAATATTGCTAACAATTCCGGGGAACTTTAATCCGGATAGCGGGTGCTCCAGAATGGAACATGTAACATTAAGCATGGTCCGTTTTGGAGCACTTTTATTTTTCCTTCTCTTGTCATAAAACTACGCAACCTGGTTAGAATTGTACTTGTTAGCACTTTCTTTATTAACACCCAACTTGGCATAGATTTTGCTATTAATATGGCTATAACATAACCATAACTGATATCTTTTCGGTATTATCAAAATGTATTATGGGAGGAAAAGTCTAATGTCTAATGAATTTCAGGGAAAAGTTGCTATTGTATCTGGGGGTGGATCGGGAATCGGTGCCGAAACGGCAAAAATTCTTGCTGCCGGGGGGGCATCAGTCGTTCTGTCCGATATAAGTCTACCAGCTGCGGAAGAGGTTGCAGCTGAGATCGTGAACGCCGGGGGCAAGGCGGCAGCATTTAAAGCGGATGTAGCAAATCCTGAAGATGCTGAAGCTACCGTTGAGTTCGCTAAAAAGACATATGGTGGTCTACATCTGGCATTCAATAATGCCGGGATCGTAGGTCCGGAGAAATACGTCGGTGACCTCACGCCTAAAGGTTGGCAGACTGTTATTAACATCAATTTAAATGGCGTGTTTTATGCTATGCACTACCAGATCCCAGCGATTCTGGCGTCGGGAGGAGGTGCAATCGTAAACACCTCTTCCATCGCTGGTTTTATTGGGATTGCTGATCTGAGCGCCTATTGTGCCTCCAAACATGGAGTCGCTGGCCTTACCAAATCAGCTTCGATCGAATATGGTAAACAAGGTATCCGCATCAACTCGTTACACCCAGGTTATGTCATGACACCGCTCATCGCGCAGTGGACGGATACCGAATTAAAGGACGCACTGATCGGGCTGCATCCAATCGGTCGACTGGCTGAACCAAAGGAGATTGCTGAAGTTGCTTGTTTCCTACTTTCGGATAAGGCATCATTTATGAGCGGGTCCCAAGTCGTTGTTGATGGTGGATTCCTTAGCGTATAAAAGGAACGTCTTTTCAGGAATACCCACCCTAACCGGTCAGAGACTGAAAAAGACCAAGGGGGCGTTCGAAACCACTGAAAAAACCTTAGTTTGAAAGCTCCTCCTACTGACAGAGTGTCGGGGGACGGCAGACTGTGTGAAAACTAATTTTGGAAATTTAATTCTCCACATTGATCCTATATTTACTATTATTGCGATGGATAACATCAAAAATTCGGTTAAATTTTGATGTCTCTTCCCCACAATTTAGGTTTTTTATTTCGAATTGCTGACTTTTCACACAGTCTGACGGGGTCGTCGACAACACCTCCAATTGATGGTAGCATCAATTGGAGGTGTTTCTTTTGCCAAGAAAAGCCAGGAAGAAAAGTGAAAGTGGAATATACCACATGATGATGAGGAGAATAAATCGGCAGAGCATTTTTGAAGATGAAGAAGACTGTGTGAAATTTATTCAAACTATACAGCAATACAAAGAAAAAAGTGGATATCAAATCTATGCATATTGCTTAATGGGAAATCATGTTCATCTATTATTAAAAATTGGCAAAGAGCCACTAGAACAAATAATGCGGAGAATATGCGGCAGTTATGTTTATTGGTACAACTCCAAATATCAAAGAATCGGAAACTTATTTCAAGACAGATTTAAAAGCGAGCCAGTAGAAAGTGAAACTTACTTTTTAATTCTTTTAAGATATATTCATCAAAATCCAGTTAAAGCCGGATTGGTAAGAGATGTCGAGCAATACAAATGGAGCAGTTTTATTGAATATATAAATAAAACAGAAGTAGTTGATGTGGATTTTGCTTTAGAAATATTTAACGGTGATAGAGAAACGGCAAAAAACAGCTTTACTCAATACATTAGAGGAGCTAATGACGATATTTGTTTGGATATTGAAGAAAAGCATCGAATAACGGATGAAGAAGCAAGAGACATAATCAAAAAAGTTTGTCATGTAGAGAATGCATCGGATATCCAAAAGGCCGATATAGCTATAAGGAATGCATATTTAAAAGAACTAAAAGACCGATATAGCTTATCAATTAGACAAATTGAAAGACTTACAGGTATCAATAGGGGTATTGTTTTAAAAACATGATGCTGTCAATAACCCCGTCCCCCCGACACTCCTGAAGTCGAATCTGTGTCAGGCAGACGAGATTGAAGTTGAAAATGGTGAAATTAGTGGCATGACCTCTACCGTTGAACACACTTTGATTACGGTTGAATGTGATTACCTTACAGTTGAGCAATATGCAGCTATGAACAATGTAGAACCTGTTACCATAAGACAATGGATAAAACGTGGTAAATTAGGACATGCAAAAAAGAATGGACGCGATTGGTTAATCCCTGACATTGAAGATAAGCCTCGGCGTGGTTTTACCAGTGTTCGGTATATAATAGAAAATGATGCACATATTGAAAGTGATGAATTCCCATTGCTACCAGTATCCGACTCAATAACAATTGTGCAGGATCAAAATATGAAAAGCAAATTTATTTGCTACCTTAATAATTATAAAACTAAGTTTCACAGCATACTTGAATTGACAAGAACTGAAGTTGAACGATTGGAACATACCATTATTGAGTCGGGAAAAGCGAGAGTTGCAGCAAATATACAATATGTCCCTTATATTAGAGATATGGAAGGCTGAGTAATTTGTGTGGATTTTAACCGAAATAATACAGAAGCAAAGAGCTTAAATTGTTCAAGGGGTTAAGGCTAAAAAAACAAAATATAAGCATTATTTACACTTTATACTATAATTTTACATAAATATATTGAATGTACTGTCATTCTGTGCTAATTTATTAGAGAGTTAAGGCACAGATTTGATAGAGGTGGGAAAAGTTGACGAAGCAAAAAATTAACAAAGACATTGAGGATATTGAGAAAAACATAAACCTAGATAGTATCGATCAGGAAATCGCGAAGTCTGCTGTCCAAAGTCTTGTTAGCCTTATTATTGACATGGGAAGTGCAGTGGAAAATGAAAATAAGATAGATTTTAGCAGGGCATTGGAGCTCCTGAAGAAAGTTCATACTAATATTGATTCTAATGATTGGCTTTATGATTTTGTCAAAGCCTTTCTTTTTTATGTCTCAGGAAAATATAATGACTATTTGCAAACGATTAGAGTATTTGTAGCTAAGTATATAAAAGATAAGAAAAAATTCTCGTATGAAGCTGCTGAAGATTATTTTTTTGCTGTGTTTAATAATTTAAAGTTAAATGATAAAGTATTTCAAGCTTCTTATTCCGATAAATTCCTTCCAAAATTTCATACAATACTTAAAAAGCATTGTCCAGATTCGGCATTAGAACGGTATATAAGATTTTGTTTGGCGAAAACACAGAATTCGACCATACTCATAAAACATCTCCAGGGTGTGTTGGAAAATGATGAAAAATGGGCAGTTGCTTATGCTCACCTTGGGGATATTTACTATGATAAGTCAGAATGGCAAAAGGCTGTTGAGAATTATGAAAAAGCTATTAAAACAAGTGAGTATAGCAAAACCGACGCCATATATTTCTACCTTGGATGGGCTTATTCAAAACTCAAGGATTATAAGAACGAAGAAACAGCTTACAGAAAATGTATTGAAATTACCCCCGCGTACCCGTTTGCTAATAACAACTTGGGTTATTGTCTTGTTAGACAACTAAGGTATGAAGAAGCACTTGCCGTTTTCGATCAGTGTATTGAACTTGAAACTGATAAGCACTTTCCATATAGGAATAAGTTTGACACGCTAAAGAAACTAGGGAGGATTGAAGAAGCAGTAGTGCTAGTTGAAACATGGCCCAAATATTTCAACACAAAGTTTTACAGGGAAGAATTCCAAAAAATCAAGGGGGGATCATCGCAAATGACCGATATCTTCAGGAAATTGAACGAAGTAACTGAATCGGATTACGCCGGGGAAATGAGAGTTGCCAACGCTTCGAGCGGGATTGAATTGTACCCCCATCAACAGGATGCTATTCGGGCCATGAATAAAGTTATCTTAAATGCCAATGATTATGCTGGTCTTTTGGTTTTACCTACTGGCGGTGGAAAAACCCTTACTGCAACATACTGGTTAATGCAAAGTCTCCTGGACAAAGGCAGAAAGATCGTCTGGCTTGCGCATCGGCACGAGTTGCTAAATCAGGCTCAGCGTGGTTTTGAAAAGGTCTGCTATAAGGATATTGCCCAAAACAAACCATCCTATAACTGGCGAATTATTTCCGGTCAACACGATAAGCCGATTCACATTAAGCCTACTGACGATATCATCATTGCTAGCAAAACCAGTCTAAAGCGGGGATTAGATTATTTCCTGCAAAAGTGGCTTAAAGAAAATGGAGACAAAGTATTTTTGATTATTGATGAAGCCCACCATGCCACTGCAAGCGAATACCGTGATTTAATTAACTGCATCAGGACTAATTCAAAGCACTTCAAAATGCTTGGTTTAACGGCTACGCCGTTTAGAACTGCCAGCAATGAGCAGGGTTTGCTGAAAAAAGTTTTTCCAAATGATATTGTATATAAAATTGATTTGCGTGAACTGATCAACCGGGGTATCCTTTCTGAACCAATTTTCAAATCCGTTTCAACAAATGTTAACATGGTTAAACTGTTTGAAGAAAACAATTCAAAAGAGGCATTAGATCGAATTGCGCGCGACAGCTTTTTTGATATCGAAAGTATTGGTAAAGAAACGGCTGCAGCAATTGCTAATAACAGCAAGAGAAACAGCGCAATAGTTAATGAGTATGTGAAAAATAAAGATAAGTATAGGCAAACGCTTGTCTTTGCCTTGAATGTGGACATGGCGATTGTCATAAACGGATTATTTAATGCGGCAGGTATCCGCTCGGATTTCGTTGTATCCGACATCAGGGATCAAGTGACTCAGGTTACAATTTCTTCCGAAGAAAATGGAGAAAAAATTCAAAAATTCCGTGATGGCGAGTTGGACGTTCTTGTAAACGTCAACATTCTGACTGAAGGTACTGATTTGCCAAAGGTTCAGTCCGTTTTTCTGACGCGTCCGACTAAATCGAATATACTTATGACACAGATGATTGGGCGTGCGTTACGCGGTGAAAAGGCTGGAGGGACAAAAGACGCTTATATCGTCAGCTTTATTGATGAGTGGCAGGAAAAAATAGCCTGGGTCAACCCGGAACAATTGTTCATCGACGAAAACGTCGACTTTACAAAAAAAGATTACGAGACGCGAAAAATGGCAATGCGCCTTGTTTCCATTGCCAAACTGGAGGAATTTGCTAAAATCGCAAACGACACCATTGATTCAAGGTTGTCTGAATTGGCCTTTATTGACCGGATTCCGATTGGAATTTATAAGTTTTCTTATCTTGTTGAAGGTTCTGAGGAAGAAGAACTTGATAAATCCTGTAATGTGCTTGTGTATGATTGCATGAAAACAGCCTATGAGGATTTTCTGGCATGGCTTCAGTCAGCTGATTTATCTGACGTTGATGCAGCGGTCGAGCATGTGGACACCACACTGTTCGGAACGATGGATCTTCTGCTTGGTTACAGAAAACAGGATGTCTTCGATGTCATTCAGTATTATAAGCAGACGCAGGAAACTCCACAGATGATTTATTTGTCAGAGCGCTCAGACTATGACGTAACCAATATTGCTCGGTATATTGTGGATAATGAGCTTACTCAGTCGGCCAAAAAAGAATACATCGATTCACAATGGAATAGGAGTGATACGCATTGGGCCGTGTTTTTCGGCATTGATAAGCAGAAAGCGTTCCGTAAGTTGATTAACGATGCCATCGACCGCATTGAAAATCCTGAAGATTATGCTAAGCCATCGGTCAAACCCATCACTGAGAAGGAAAAAATCCTCATTCAGGAATTACCGCTCCAAGAGATAAGACGCAGATTCCCAGAACTTGAAGAAAAAATCAGATACGCAGTCTTTGAAAAATATTCGGATCCAAGTGGCTTTTATTATAGCGGTCTGAGCGGATATAAAAGCAAGAATAAGCTTGATTTTCAAATTGACCATATTAAACCAATGTCCAGTGGAGGTCTGACGGTAATGGATAATCTGCAACTTCTAACTCGAACTGAGAACCTTCGAAAAAGCGACAAACACTCCCGTTAAGCATTGAGCTTTAATCGATAAAAATATGGTGGGGTGTGTATTCTCCATTGATCTGTTTTTAGAGGTAACAGGGGGAGGGGGTTATTGACATTTATTAGGTGTCGACAACCCCGTCCCTCTGTCATTCCGATCGGGAAACAGGTGCTATTACCCTAACCTATAAGAGGGACAAGGGGACAGGCACCTTGTCCCTCAAGTTTATTTCTGGTAGAATATCACTTAAGTTAAAAAATGCCAAGGTATGCCAGAAAGACAAGTAAAAGTGTTGCCCAATGAACTGTGGGAAGTATTCGCCTTAAAGCAATAACTTGCATTATGCAATCCGTGTGTGCCGCAACTTGGCGGCGGAAGGGAGACCAGCTATGAAAGATTTTCAAATATTTTTAGATAGTATCGGTGAATCGGACAAAAGGGAACGGATGGAAAGCATCCTAAATAACATTAAGGACATGTTTCCTCAATTGAATGAAGAAATTAAGTGGAATCAGCCGATGTTTAGTGACCATGGAACTTTTATCATCGGTTTTAGTGTTGCTAAAGGGCACATTGCGGTAGCGCCTGAAGCGGTGGTCATTAGTTTGTTTGAAAAGGAGATCGAGGAAGCAGGTTATACCCATACACAGGAGCTGTTTAGAATCACATGGACGGATAATGTAGATTTTGAATTGTTATATAAAATGGTTGCCTACAACATTGAGGATAAAAAAGATATGACAAATTTTTGGAGGTAATAAAAATAGGTGATAGAAAGGGAAAGAAAGGGAAAGGGGACAGGCACCTTGTCCCTCGAATTTATTTCTGATAGGGACGATGTACCTGTCCCCCCGTCCCACCCCATTAAAATGTTCATTTATACTGCATTACTTATCAATAATTGTAGCTACTTTACTTAGCACCAGTTGCCATTTTAGTGAATCTTTTTGCACCAATATAGCCCATAATAAGTATGCTTACTATCAGACCAGTAATGCTAAGCCATATAGGCATATATCCAATTTGTGGTGTAAGTATCGCTCGTAAAGCTTCATTTGCATACACAAGAGGGTTTATAAGTACGATTTTTTGAATAACTGGAGTGGCGGCAAGGCTGCTCCAAGAGAAGAAAATCGCACCCAAAAACACAACAGGCATTAAGAACCCTGGGAACATTGCTGCAATTTGCATTGGCTTTATAATTGTACCAACTAAAAGACCCAGTGTTGCAGAGGCAATAGAAATCAGTATAAGCACTGGAATCAGAATAAGAATTCCTTCTGGTGTAACCGAAATATCAAGAGAGCTTCCCATGAAAACAAGAGAAATTGGCAACACAATCAGCCCTCCGATAAATGATTCTATAATACCAACTAACATTTTAGCCAATGCAATGATATTTATCGATACAGGTGCAAGTAGCCGGTCTTCAATCTCACGGAGATTATTGAAATCCATTGTAAACGGAACTGCTGTTCCATGGATACCTGTTATTAACATGCTCATGCCTATCATTCCTGAAAACATCTGGGTTGGAAAGGTAGTAGGTAATAAACCGATTCTTGGTAGAATATAACCATATGTTAAAATCAGGATAAACGGTAGCATAGCAACACGGAATACAAACTCCCATTTATCTCTCAATTGTATAACAAGGTCTCGTTTGACCATCGCCTTGAAGGCAGTCAATGTAGTATCCTTTATTTGATTATTTGATTTCATTGCTCATAATCCCCTTTCCTGTCAAGTGAATGAATACATCATCTAACGTGCTGGTACTCAAGCTGATGTTCTGTAAAGTTGTATCAAGACCTTTTACCCAACTTACTAAACGGTTAAAATCCGGTTGCGCATCCTTCATATAAAGCTGGAGTAAGCCGCTTTGAATAGTAGCCTTCTCAACACCAGGCAATTCCTTTGCCGACTCTACATAACTATCATTAAGTACAGACAGTTTCATGGATACAATGTTGTTGGATGGAATCATGTTCTTCAACTCTGAAGAAGTACCTAGAGCTATCAGTTCTCCATTATTGATGATTGCGATACGGTCACATAGTTGCTCAGGTTCCTCCATGTAATGTGTTGTAAGAAATATTGTTGTACCTGCTTTGTTGAGCTCTACCATTTGTTCCCACAAAATAGAGCGGTAACTAGGGTCAAGACCTGTGGTTGGTTCATCTAGATACAGTATGTCAGGAGTATGAATCATTGCTCTAGCGATTTTTACCCTTTGTGCCATACCACCTGAATAGCTTTTTACATAATCATGTTGACGATCTGCTAGGCCAAATTTTTCAAGGTATTCATCTGCCTTTTTGTTTGCCATGTTTGTTTCCATGCCAAAATATTTTGCATGATACATTAGATTTTCCCTTGCAGTCAAACCTCTATCTAAATTGTTATGCTGCGCGACAACTCCAATCTTTCTTCGTGCGTTAGCCGGATTTTTGATCAATGATTCTCCATCTAGCAAAATATCTCCAGCGGTTGCTGGTTTTTGTGTTGTCAACATGCTAATAGTTGTGCTTTTACCCGCACCATTTGGACCTAAAAAACCAAACACCTCACCACGTCTAACATTAAAACTTATATTTTTTACAGCTTCAATCTTGCGTCCATTTTTCATAGTAAAAATCTTTTTTAACTCTTTTACTTCTAAAATATTATTCATAATACTAGCCACCTTATTTACTTATATTTTTTATATTTTACCCGAAATTTTATAATTTATCTTGGTTGTCGCAATATTCAATTAGATTCAAATACATGTGGACGAGGGGACAGGCACCTTGTCCCCCATGTTTATTTCTGGTAGAATATCACTTAAGTTAAAAAATGCCAAGGTATGCCAGAAAGACAAGTAAAAGTGTTGCCCAATGAACTGTGGGATGTATTCGTCTTAAAGCAATAACTTGCATTATAGCAATCCGTGTAGGCCGCGACTTGGCGGCGGAAGGGAGACTAGCTATGAAAGATTTTCAAATATTTTTAGATAGTATCGGTGAATCGGACAAAAGGGAACGGATGGAAAGCATCCTAAATAACATTAAAGACAAGTTTCCTCAATTGAATGAAGAAATTAAGTGGAATCAGCCGATGTTTAGTGACCATGGAACTTTTATCATCGGTTTTAGTGTTGCTAAAGGGCATATTGCGGTGGCGCCTGAAGCGGTGGTCATTAGTCTGTTTGAAAAGGAGATCGAGGAAGCAGGTTATACCCATACACAGGAGCTGTTCAGAATCAAGTGGGCGGATAATGTAGATTTTGAATTGTTATATAAAATGGTTGCCTACAACATTGAGGATAAAAAAGATATGACAAATTTTTGGAGGTAATAAAAAAAGGTGGTAGAAAGGGAAAGAAAGGGAAAGGGGACAGGCACCTTGTTCCTCGAGTTTATTTCTGATAGGGACGATGTACCTGTCCCCCTGTCCCCCCGGCAGAGTAAGATATAAAAACAAATATATTAAAATTATACAGGAAAAACTCTATGGCAAACAGTCGATTTTAGGTATACTAGATAAGTAAATATTTATTTAAAGGAGATACAAAAAATGGCAAAAAACAGAATAATTTGTACAACAAATGATGTTGATTATCTATCAATTAGAAAGGCGATGACTTCTGGTGCAAGAACTATAGAAGAAATAGCAGAGTTAGCAGGAGTATGTACTGAGTGTGAAGGATGTAAAAGTGAATTAGAAGCAATACTTTCTTCTGTTTGCGGCTGCAAGAAGGTTTCTTTGGAAGCGGTAGTAAATGCAGTTAAAAATGGTGCAGATACAGTAGAAAAGGTTGGAGAAGTAACAGGCGCTGGAACAGGTGTAGATGAAGAAACAGGTGAAGAATGTGGAAAATGTAAGGGCCTTATCCAAAACATTATTGATTTAGGGAGATAAGGGGACGGGAGGCTTCAATGGTGGGCGAAAAAGAAATACTTAATAATCTCGAAAAGCTAACCACTGAAACTGGATTAGAGAAATTATTGAATAAACCCATAGACACCGGCCCTTTCTACCATGGCACAAAAGCCGATTTAAAGGTTGGGGATTTGCTGGAACCTGGCTTTAGTTCTAATTATGGTAAGCGAAAGAAGGCTAACTTCATCTATTTCACCGCAACCATGGATGCGGCGATTTGGGGAGCAGAACTTGCGGTTGGTGATCATCCAGGTCGGATCTATCAAGTGGAGCCCATCGATACTTTTGAGAATGATCCTAATTTAACTGATAAGAAATTCCCAGGCAATCCGACAAGGTCTTATCGTACCAAGCAACCGCTGCGAATAGTGGGCGAAGTCTTGGAATGGGAGGGACATTCTCCAGAGGTGCTCCAGAACATGTTAGATAACCTTGAGAAGCTAAAATCGCAAGGGATCGAGGCAATTAACGAATGATCACATGTTAGTCGATTATTTTGGGCACAGATTGTCGGATGGCTAAATGCATCCTATGATAATATTGATGATCCAGACCCTAAAATTTAAAAAAAATCAAAGTATTAAAGCGCGAGGGCACTCTTAAATAGAGTGCCCTTTTCGTAAATGATTTTGTGATTGAAATTATGAGTGATTTGCGATAAAGTAAGCATATGAAGAGCCCTTTCTGCGGGTTCTTTTAAAGTCCACATCTCAACGGTTGAACTAATTTGTTGGAAGAACCGTGCATAATTCAGGTAGATCGGATATTATAAATCAGGATATTAGTTTAGGGGGAATTGGATGTTTGATATAGACACTTGTTTATACTATATAACAGGAAACTCTGCCAGGAAAATAAACGAGGCAGTTAATGAGAGGGTATTTAAAAATGGAGTTACCTCGGTTCAATGGATAGCTTTATACAATATAGGTAAATATGAAAAAATTAGTCAAACGGACCTTTGTCATGCAATGAATAAAAAACCATCTACAGTTGCCAGGCTAATTGATAGAATGGAAAAAGAAGGATATGTATTAAGGCAAAGAAGTTCTGAGGACAGAAGGGTGATATATTTAAGTTTAACCGACAAGGGAACAAGGGCAAGGGTAGATTTATTACCGAAAGCAGATAAGCTGAGCAAGATTGTCAGTCAAGGAATTTCAGAGGAACATTTGGCAATCTTTAAGAATGTATTGAAAACAATGTCTGAAAATGTGAGCAAAGAAGAAGAGTGAAAAAGGCTTTAATATTAACTAAGTTTTAGGGTTGCATCACCTATGAGTGATGCAGCTTTTTTCTTTTTTTAATAAAGATCTGTATTTAAAAGAATACATAATTAAATAATTATTAAAATGATTAGCAAAAAACCACTAAATCCGTTGACTTTATCATGTCGGCTGATATAATAGTTGTAATAGCAATTATTTTATGCAAACACTGCTATTACTCAAAATGTGTAAAGGAGTCGATACCATGGAATTAATGACATTGAAAGCTGTTGTGAGAAAAAAAGAAGGTCTGGCAGTTGAAGCTGAAGCAAGAGGATTTAAGGTTATATTTGATGAGCCGGAAGATCTGGGCGGAACAGATACCGGCATGAACCCGGTTGAAGCTATGTTATGCAGCCTTGGCGGGTGCCAGGCAATTGCTGCTTTATCATTTGCAGACGATGTGGGGATAGACGTACAAGACTTTTGGGTAGAGCTGGAAGGCGATCTTGACCTTGAAGGTTTCAAAGGATTATCTGAAGCAAGACCTGGATGCTCAGATATTAGATTCCATATGCATATTAAAAGTGACTCTCCCGCAGATAAAATCGAAGAATTTATCGAGCTTGTTGAATCCAGGTGCCCAGTGGGGGATTCGTTAGCAAACGGAGTAAAACTGGAAAGAACTAAAATAACCATAGAAAAATAATTAGAAGTTTTTAGGGGACAACTAGATGGTAAGGGGAGCTAGTGTCCTCTTAATATACAGGGGAATTTTGGAGGGAAATCATGATCATTGAAATAAAGAGTCCCAAAAAAGGGACTATAGGTAAAATAAATGTAAGTGTGGGTGATAAAGTTACAGCGGGTCAAGAGCTATTATCATTAGAAACTAAGAAGGGTAATGCAGTTGTTAAATCCCAACATGACGGAGCTGTAGAATCTATCGAGGTAGAGGAAGGGGCAGAAGTAAAGGCTTTAGATATTTTATTGAAAATTGCCGGATCACAAGAGACGGCTGTTCAGAAAACTGAGGAAAAAGTTAAATCTGAAGAAAAAATCGAATGTGATTTAACTATTATCGGCGGAGGTCCCGGCGGGTATGTGGCCGCTATTAAAGGGGCAAAACTGGGGGCTAAAGTCGTATTGATTGAGGAAGGAGCTTTAGGGGGGACCTGCTTAAATTATGGATGTATCCCGACCAAAGCCCTTGTGCGATCGGCGGAAGTATTTGATAGCTTTAAAGAAGCTGCTGAGTATGGATTAAGTGCCAAAGACTTCCGTGTGGATATGGAAAAGGTTATCGACCGAAAAAATGCTATTGTCAGTAAATTGGTGGGAGGGGTAGAAGACCTCTTAGAAAAAAATAATATCAGAGTAATTTCCGGCAGGGGAAAACTGATAAATAAAGACACTGTTCAAGCAGAAACAGAAGATAAGATTATCGAAGTAAATAGCAAGGATATCATCATCGCCACAGGCTCTGAACCCTCATGTCCCCCTATTCCCGGAGCAAATTCTAAAAGCGTCGTGACCAGTAAAGAAATATTGGATCTGAAGGAGCTTCCCGAAAAGTTTGCCATAGTAGGCGGCGGAGTAATAGGAATGGAAATTGCTTTTATATTTGCTTCTTTCGGGGTGGAGGTATTTGTCATCGAATTCTTGGATGATGTGCTTCAGACCTTAGATGAGGACGTAATTGAAGAAATAAAAACGGCGGCAGAACAAAAGGGCATCAAGATTTATACAGGTTCAGAGGTTGAAGAAGTAATAGACACATTAAATGAAAAGTCCATGGTAAGGTTTACAAAAGATGGAAGACCAGAATATTTATCCGTCGACAAGATACTCATGTGCACCGGGAGAAGACCTTATCTTGAAGGATTAGGCATAGAAGCAGTTGGCATAGAACTAAATGAAAACAAAAGAGGCATTAAAGTAAATGAGAAAATGCAAACCAATATCGACAATATCTATGCTATCGGCGATGTTACCGATATCATGCAGCTTGCTCATGTAGCTTCTCATCAGGGAATTGTGGCTGTCGAAAATATCATGGGACATAATGCAGAAATGGATTATTCGGCGGTACCCAGTGCCATATTTACCCACCCGGAAATTGCCACAGTAGGATTAACTGAAAAGGAGGCTCAATCAAAGGGATTAAACATAGAAGTAGGCAAATTTCCTTATGCCGCCAATGGTAAAGCACTTACCGTGGGAGATGATCGGGGATTTATTAAAATTATCAAAGATCAAGATACAGAAAAAATCGTAGGAGCACATATCATCGGCATAAATGCAGCTGATTTAATATCCTCTTTAACAATAGCCGTTAAAAATGGGTTGACGACAAAACAAATCACAGAGACAATTTTTGCTCATCCCACAACTGCAGAGGTGATCCATGAAGGTGTTCTCTCTGTAGAAGGAGGAGCATTGCATTTTGCCGAATAATTGTGCGTTAAAACTGGTTAGATCCTTGAGTTTCAATCCTTGGTATAACTTAGCTGTCGAAGAGGAGCTTTTTAGGAATATAAAATCGGATCAAGTAATACTCTACCTATGGCAAAATGAAAATACCGTAGTAATCGGCAGAAATCAAAACCCCTGGCGAGAGTGCCGATGTAAAATATTAGAAGAGCATGGCGGAAAGTTAGCCAGAAGACTTTCCGGTGGTGGAGCAGTTTATCACGACTTGGGTAATTTAAATTTTACCTTTGTCGCCAAAGAAGGCGCCTTTAATATCAAGAAACAACTGGAAGTAATTATTGAGGCAGTTAAACTTAAGGGCATTGATGCTGAGTTTTCCGGAAGAAATGATATTGTCGCCCAGGGAAAGAAATTTTCAGGGAATGCATTTTACTATGATGATGATAACTGCTATCACCACGGTACCCTTCTGGTCGCATCAGATATGAAAAAAATACAGCAATATCTCCAGGTGAGTAAGGAAAAAATAAAATCAAAGGGAGTTAATTCGGTTGAATCCCGAGTGGTAAATCTTAACACGATCAATCCCGGCTTAGATATTAATAATTTAAGTGCAGCCTTAGAGCAAAGCTTTCAACAAGTATATCATGGTACGATCAGCGAAACCAAGGTGATAGATGAGGATATGGGCAGCGTTAAAAAGCTTTATGAAAAATACTCTTCATGGAATTGGCGCTATGGAGAATCGCCAAAATTTGAAATGACACTTTATCACAGATTCAAGTGGGGAGATTTAGATATTAATTTTAATTTAAAAGATGGGCATATCAGCAAGGTAACTGTATTCTCCGATGCCATCGATTGTAAACTAATCAAAGATATCGAAGAAGTATTGCTGGGAATAGAGTTTTCTAAAAAAGCCATCTTAATGAATCTGGAAAATTTAAAAAATCGATATGATAAAAATTTAATTGATGAAATAAAGAACTGGATCGACGAAAAAGAAATATAGGAACTTATATAATCTCGATACAAGCAATAATTATGGCCATTGAATTCCCGAATTGTCGACTAATTAAAAACTTGCTATAATGACCGGAGTATATAAATATATTCTGGTCATTATTTCCTAATAAGATAGGTATCGTTGCTCAAAAGAATGCTAAATTGAAAGAAGGTGAAGCTATGGCCGAAACGCACCTGACACAAAGCCGTCAGACTGTCAACCTCGGATTGATCATCGTTACTAAGCAGCTTTTTCCTGAGGAATCACTAAAAATCGCCTATTCCATACAGGAAGCACTATTCTGCCGGTTTACAGAAACGGCAATTTCAGTTAGAGAAGTCCGCCAGATTGATTTGAAACTGAAAGAATGGATTCTGACCGACCCCGATATTGAGTTTTTAAGCCGGGAGGGGGGATATTATCATTACCGGGTCGCAGGTAACGTTATTAAGATGCTTTATCCCTGCGAAACCAGCGTCGAAACGATTGGTCCTTTCGACCTGATTCCTTACGCAGACGGATTCATTATATCCTTTAGGGAAGATGGCCAAATCAATACTTTGTTGGTTCCGCCGGACAAACTCTCCGCCACATATGATAAGACACAAAAGTGGCTGAAGAACATTAAGTTGGAGCTTTTGCGTGATGTTAACAGCTATATCGCAAGCGGGGCAACCCTCAAGTTGATCGGGATGGCAGAAGCTTTGCAAGAGAAGGAGATCTCGAATATTGCAGATGTGATACTTCAACGGAAAAAAATCCTGCGGGTGCTTCTCATTTCTGGGGCATCTTCTTCCGGCAAGACCTCTTTTTCTCAAAGATTGTCGACTCAGTTGAGCGTAAACGGATTTAATCCGATCACACTTTCTTTGGATGATTATTTTGTGGACAGGGAAAAATCCCCGCGCGATGCGTGTGGAAGGTATGATTTCGACTGCGTAGAAGCATTAGATATTAAATTTATGCAGCAGCAGCTGTCAGATCTGATTGATGGGAAGACGGTAGAGACGCCGATTTTCGATTTTAAAACCGGCCTCCGTTCCTCAAAAACAAGAAAATTGCATGTCGGTCCTGATGATATCCTGGTAGTGGAGGGTATCCATGCTTTGAACCCCATTTTGTTTCCTAATATTAACAGAATCATCTTATTTAAAGTGTACATTACGGCTCTTTACGAATTGAATATCGACTTGATAAACAGAGTCCCAAGCACGGAAGTTAGAATGATCAGAAGAATTGTCAGAGGGGATCAATTCCGTGATACCCATCCGGAGGAAACGCTGAAGCAGTGGGATAACGTGAGACTTGGGGAATACAAAAATATATTTAAGTTCCAGGAAGAAGCTGATGTCATGTTCAATTCCAGTCTTCTCTACGAAGTGAATGCCCTTAGGCCATATGCAGAAGAATCTCTGAATAAAATTGAGGATGACAGCCCATTTGCGGAGACAAAGGAACGTTTGCTGAGAATTATATCTTTCTTTGAGCCAATGGATACTGCAAAAGTCCCTTTCAATTCCATATTGCGTGAATTTATTGGAGGAAGTATCTATTTTGATTAGATTGATGGAATTTCAATGGAATTTCAATGGTAAAGGAAGAATATATGCAGATATCAGGAAGATATCGAATAGATAGAATGATTCAGGAGGTGGGCCATGATTATTGAAGAAAAAACCTCAAAGATGAGATCCCTTTCAGACTTCGAAAATGCAACTTTTGCAATTGTAGAAGGAATGGTTTATGATGAGTGGGTTTTAAAACTGCTGCCTGAGGCACATTTCCACTATTTCAGAACGATAAATGATTGTCTTGCGGCATTGAAGAATGGTGACGTGGAAGTCTTTCCTTATGAGGATGTCATGCTAAGATATATTTCAGCAAATTTACATGAATCGTTTACAATTATAAACATTGATAACGTTAACGTTAAAGTTGATGATTACGGATTTGCTGTGAACTTTAACAGACCGGATTTAAAGAAAGCAATAGACGATACCATTGCTGAAATTAAAGCTAATGGTATTTATGAAAAAATGATAAAAAGATGGTTTCCGAAAGTCGGGGCGACAGGAATTATGCCCAAAATTGAATTGACCGGGAAAAATGGAACATTAAAATTAGGAACAAGCGCGGTGGAGAGACCTTTTACATTTATTGTGGGAGATAAAGTAACTACAGGTTTTGATATTGAGTTAGCCAAGCGCATATGCAGCAGATTGGACATGGATCTGGAAATTACCGATATTCTTTTTTCAGAGTTGATAGCTTCACTTGTTTCTGGTGAAGTGGATATGATTGGGGCTGCTGTTATCATTACGGAAGAGAGGGCTAAGAAGGTTCTCTTTTCGGAGCCTTATTTTCAAGGCAAAATGGCATTTTTAGTTAAATTATGAGCTGAGAATATCTCGATAGATCATAAAATCCCGGTCAGTGAAGACATTAAAGACCACCTGAATTGGGGTTTGCCCTAGGGTTCGTTGAACACCTTGAAAATCGGTCACAGCGGCCACAGCAATTAAAGCGGCAAGCTCTTGCGGGAAATTGAAGACTCCCGTAGAGATGCACGGAAAGGCAATATTAGTCAGTCCATGGTCTTGCGCCAGCTTCAAACTGGAAATATAGGAGGAGCGCAATGCTTCCTGGGCTTGGGTACCCGGAGCTTGACCGGGTGGGATTGCCGGGCCTACCGTGTGAATGACATATTTTGCGGGCAGTTGGTAACCAGGCGATATTTTAGCAAGGCCCACTCCTTCATCATGACCCTGCTTGACCATCAGATCATTCATATAGAGGCGCATTTTGACACCGGCCCGGGTATGGATGATGTTATCGATGCAAGAATGATTGGGTACAAAGCAGCCTAAGAGCTGACTGTTGGCAGCATTAACGATGGTGTCTAACTGAAGCTGGGTAATATCTCCTTGCCACAAGTATTGATTGGCCCGGATGGGGGTTAGGTCTGCTAAAGTAATCCTATCCCGGCTTTGATTTTCTTCTGCCAGAAAGCTGTCTTCAATTGCTAAAAATTCTTCCGAAATCTCCTGGGGCGGGCGGATATTGATTAAAGCCCGCAGATATTCTTTTGCCTGGTCCTGGGGTCTGGTAAGATCAATTGTTTCGTTCCCCCGTTCCTTTTCCAGGTAATTAATCATATAGTTGATCCGGTCTTGTTGATCCATTTAATGACCTCCTTGTTGACTCAATCTGTATAAATCTTTGATCGGTAAAGCAAGATCTCCGTAAATAGGCATGGCTCGATCTAAGAGATAATCTGGGATCGGCTGTTTTTCCACAGATAAGTTGACATAATAAGCTTTAGGGTTCTCACGGGCCATGCGTAAGAATGGATATTTAATAATAACCGGGGTATTGTAGCCCACACCCATTTCCAAATAGAGGATCCGCTTGTCTTTATTTTTTTCCAAAAAGTTGGTATAACGTTCTTTGGCTTGATACCAACCTTGATCTTGAACAAAGCGGCTATCCACCCGGCCATTTTTAGTCATGGGCCCGCCGCATTTGGGACAGACCGGGACTAATTCTTTGGGGATTTTCAAGTTTTCATCAGTCTGCTGATACATAGCCATGAGCAGATCTGAAGCATCATAGGTTTCTTGGTGGCAAGGAGTGGCACATTGGATGAGGCCAAAGGATCCTTGGGTATAAAATAGTTTTGTTTTATCAAATCCGTTGGTAATGAATTGATGGTCAACATTGGTTGTAATAATAGGTTGTAATAATAAAATGGTTGAAATCCTGAAACAATTGTTTCAGCATCTGGTAAGTCTCATTAGAGTCTTCCCGGTAGCGGAAAACATAGCAGAGGCATGCCCAAAATGCCCAAAATTCCTCTTTGCTTGGATATGGGTAGAAAATTCCGGCATAGGCATCATCGAAGCCGTATTTTTTCTGGAATTGTGAGAAATATTCATTGAAGAGGGGCCCGCCAAAATCATAACCTGCCGCGGTTGAAAAACCAAAACCAGATCCGGCACCAATCACGATAGCATCTGCTTCATGCATTAATTTATAAAGGGCTTGAACCCGTTCGGGATAAGTGAGCTCCGGAAGAGTGTCATAAATTCGTTCCATAGTAATAGATCCTCCTGAATAGATATCATTCGCTTATTAAATGAGCGTATGTATATTATACTCACATCGCTAAAGAGATTGAAGTTATAAGCAAAATTATTAGCAGCTAATAATTTTAATAGTTACTTGTTTATAAATAGCAATACCTGTATAATTATAATAATGCTATGATAAGAAACAGGAGCCGGAAGATCCAACAGATAAAACAAATATATTGGGAGCCTTGATAGGATATGGATATAGGATATATGCTTATTAGCTTTTTTGCTCTTCCCGGAAATATTCTTGCTATACTTTACTGGGCTTTCAACATTGTAAGGAGTTAGAATTATGTATGAACCAAAATTAGAAAAAGATATCCGCTGTCCCTTAGAATATGGCCTGCAAATATTCGGCGGAAAGTGGAAGTCACGTATTATCTGTGTGCTTGCTGAGAAAGAAGTACTACGTTACAGCGCTTTAAGAAAAGAGATGACCAATATAACTGATGCCGTTTTGGCGTCAACATTAAAAGAATTGATGAATGATGACATTGTGAATCGGAAGCAATTTGATGAGATTCCGCCTAAGGTTGAATACAGCTTGACTGAAAAAGGAAAATCAGTATTACCGATCTTGCAGAATATATGCCGATGGTCAGGTGCTTATCATAAAGATGATAATGAAAAGACACTTTTGCAATGCCAGAAGTGTGATTATATATAAAAAAGGGAGGGATGGTGTTGATAATGGGACAAACCATAATTCCTGATGAAATTAGGCCTTTCTTTTGGGATGTAGATATTAATAACCTCGACTTAAATGACCATCAGAAATATATTATCGAAAGGTTGCTTAATGAAGGGGATCATCGAGCTGTAAAGTGGTTATTTCAAACATTCTCATTAAAACAAATTAAAAATGTCGTGCTGCAAAGCAGGGGGCTTTCGTTGCAAACTACCCTTTGTTGGCAGAATTTTTTTCAACTAAAGGAAGAAGAAAATGGGATGTTTTGGAACGTACTCGATGAAGCCAGAATGGAAATACTGCGCAAAATTATTGAAATCGAGCCTGTTCCCAGATCTTTCTTGTCTGGTGGAACGGGTTTAGCATTAATGCTTGGACACAGGGAATCTATTGACTTTGACTGGATTACTCCTGAAGTGTTTCAAATTCAAGAACTCATAGATAAGTTAGCCATGATCGGTAAGGTTGAAATTGCCGATACGGCTGAAGGGAACTTCCGTGGCTTTATTGATAATGTGAGGGTGACCTGGCTGCACTGTCCTAATCCCATGATGGATAATCTGATAGAAGAAAAACAAATACCGGGACTAAAAATTGCATCATTAAAGGATATCGGACTATTGAAATGGATTGCCTTAAGCCAACGTGGGGCGCGAAATGATTTTGTTGATTTATATTGGATTTGTCAGCAAAATGTCAGCTTGGAGCTTTTATATCAGCTGATGCCACAGAAATTCCCGGGTATAAATATTAATTATTATCATTTAATTAAAAGCCTCTCTTATTTCAAAGATGCAGAAAGGGAATTAATGCCTGTTATGAGGGGAGATCCAAACTGGGAAATTATCAAAGAATATTTTAAAAATATGCAAAGGGAATTGTTGGAGAAAGGAAGGCAAAGATCAATTGGCTCTTAGGAGCACATCATCACCCTTCGGGGGGACAAGGGGGGGGACAAGGGGACAGGTACCTTGTCCCTTTAATTTCTGGTAGAATAACATGGAGATGAAAAAATGCCAAGGTGTGCAGAATACTAAGTGAAAGTGAAATATACCATATTATGCTTCGGGGTATGAACAGATAATCACCAGGATATTAAAAAGTGTAATTAACCGAATATTTTTATCATGATCTATTTGATATATATGACAGAATAAAAGATATTGATTCTCTGCTGTAATTAAACAGCAGAGTTTTTTTGGGGGAAAATTCTTAATTCCGTATCTGGATTCACGAATTCTGTCGTAAACTGTAACAACGGAACAAATTTAAACATAGTATATTGTAGGGAAACAGATAAAATATGGTAAAGGCTTGTACTATGAAGTAATAATTTTTGAAAGGAGGAAAAACGATGAGGGATATTAAAAAAAATCTATATGTAACAAATACCGGTAATGATACTACTGAAATTTATAATATTAATAGCCGTTCAAATCCAGTTCGCATCAGTGAATTTGGTGCGGGAGATTTATCTGCTCCTTGTGGAATGGCTAGAAAAGGCAACATTCTTTATATTGGAAATTCTCGCGATAGTACTGTAGAAATCTATAATATAGGCCGCCTTACTATGCCAAAGCGTATAGGCCAGTTTGGGCAAGGTGACTTAGCGAACCCTAATGGATTAGCAATAAAGGAAAATGCTCTATATGTAACGAACCTTGTTGATTCTACAGTAGAGGTTTACGATATATCCGATCCGCGGCATCCAAAACGTGTCAGGGAGTTTGGGGCTGGAGAGTTACACCGTCCTGATGGGTTGGCGGTTAACGGGAATATTCTTTATGTATCAAATTCTGAAGATGCGAGTATTGAGATTTACAATGTCTGCAATCCTTATAATCCAAAGCGTATCGGTCAGTTTGGTAATGATACGGAAATAAGCAATCATATTGGCATGGCAATTATTGGAGAAATACTTTATGTTGCAAATTTTCAACTTATTCATGCAAACACTATATCTATTTATTGCATATCAAACCCTAAGCACCCTGAGTTTATAAGTAGATTCGGTTCAGGCTTTTTAAACGGCCCTGTTGAATTGGCGATTACCTGTAATACCCTTTATGTGTCTAATTTTAATAATAACACGATAGAAGTTTTTGATATATGTGAACGTACTGCTCCTGTACATGTAGGGGAATTCAATGCAGGAAATTTAAATCGTCCATTTGGATTGCTTATAGTAAGGGAAGAAGTATGCATGAAATGCGGGTGCAAATGCATTAGGTTATTCAGCGAGGATTAAAAAGAATATCATTTAAATTATTGAAAAATTGCCGGTTTAAGTTTATTGTTAATATTAAACTGGCGATTTTTTTGGTAGGGGACAATAGGACAGGCACCTTGTCCCCCAAAGCTTCTTTTTCTGAAACATAAATTATGCACAACAGCAAGCAAGGCAAGGCACTCTACGGTTTAATTTCGTATAGTGCCTGTTATTTTTTTAACCCTATTGACCTGAGATTCTATTGATACCGCTAACCTCTAAATAATACTGGGCTGTCTCTTCGGGTGTATATTTCATTTTATTATCAATCCACCATTTTACTGTTTCGGCAAAACTACCTGCGAGGTGGTTTAGCACGAAATCCGCAGGGGCATTGACTTTTATCTCATTTAAATATTTGGAAAACATCTCTGTAAGGTACCCCTTAAAATATGCCATAAAGAGTTCGCCGCTTTCGCAGGATAATACGCCCACAATGTTTTTTTCGCTGTCTTTTAAATGATGGAGGATATGTGTGAGCTTTGTTTCAAGCTCGTTGTTTCCATCCGAAAAGTCATGGGTTTTCTCTGACATGAGTTCATCTGAAAATACATGGCAGAAAATATCGGTACACATTGCCTTGAGCAGCTCGTCTTTTGTTTCAAAATGAGCATAAAAAGTGCTTCGACCAATATTCGCTACATCAATGATTTCCTGTACCGTTATATTGCTGTACCGCTTTGTCTCAAGTAGTGCACTGAGTGCCTTGAAAATTGCATCTCTTGTTTTCTGTTGTCTTCTATCCATTATAATACCTCTCGTATATAATACCTCTCGTACAAATATGAAATAATGTTCAGTAACTTACAAAATGACCATTTTGATTATTGTAGATGGCATCACATAGCCATATAATCATAATGAACACAATGTTCGATAACAAATAAATTGTACCATTGTTTTACAAACAATGCAAGGGAGGGTTTTTATGAAATGAAAAGATTAAACGATTTTTTTGCTGGATTACCTATGACTATAGCAGGTGGTGTGTTTCTGGTCGCAAGCCTAATTCTGATGTTAATGAAAATTGAAGTTCCCGTTGACCCGGCGTGGGTGTCGGTTATCATCTGTGGGATTCCCCTTCTGTATCTGGCAATATGGAGAGTCATCTGCAACAAAGGCATAAACAAGATATCTTCAGCGCTCTTAATATCCATTGCCATGATTGCAGCCATCGCCATTGGAGACATTTTTGCAGCGGGTGAAGTCGCATTTATCATGGCGATTGGTGCGATTCTGGAGGATAAAACCTCCGAACGATCCAAAAAGGGTCTCAAGGAACTCATTAGCCTTGCTCCGCAGCAAGGACGCAGAATTAATAATGGGAAAGAAGAAATGATAAACGCGGAAGCAATCAAAGTGGGTTATATTCTGCGAGTTCTTCCCGGAGAAATCATTCCTGTTGATGGGAAAATCATCAGTGGAAATACATCGGTCGACCAGGCTATCATGACTGGGGAGTCGCTACCTGTGGATAAGGAAGTCGGTGACAGTGTTTTTTGCGGTACCATCAACCGTTTTGGAGCCATTGACATGGAAGCAACAAATGTTGGTGAGGACAGTTCATTACAGAAGCTGATTCGTATGGTTCAGGATGCTGAAAACAAGCAAGCGCCAATCCAACGTATCGCAGATAAATGGGCAACTCGGCTTGTGCCGGTAGCATTGTTGATTGCTATTGTGACGTATTTCGTTACTCAGGACATCGTCCGTGGTGTTACCGTACTGGTAGTGTTTTGCCCTTGTGCTTTGGTTCTGGCTACTCCTACCGCCATTATGGCCGCCATTGGGCAGGCTACCAAACATGGGGTCATCATCAAATCCGGTGAAGCACTGGAAAAGATGGGCAAAGTGGATACCATAGCATTTGACAAGACTGGGACACTTACCTTTGGAAAACTTGAGGTTAGTGACACGATTTCCTTCACCCAAGAACTGGATGAAAATGAGCTGCTTGCTTTGATTGCTTCTGCAGAATCCCGCAGTGAACACCCTTTAGGAAAGGCAATCGTCTTACATGCCAAGGTAAAAAACCTTGTTTTGAAAGAGACATCAGGATTTCGTATGGAAGCAGGTAAAGGAATTTATGCTAATGTCTCTGGTTGTAAGCTGCTCTGCGGCAGCGAGAAATATTTAACAGAAAATGGAATTGACATCCCAAAACAGGTTCGTGATACTCTGGATATTTTGCGCAATCAAGGTAAAGCTTCGCTTCTGGCAGCTGCAGACGGGATTTGCGTGGGTGTGGTTGGTCTCTCCGATGTACTGCGCCCTACGGCGAATGAGATGGTCGCTGAATTGGGTGAGATGGGGACACAGACTGTACTGCTTACCGGTGACAACCGCAGGACAGCTGATTATTTTGCAAAACAAGCAGGCATTACCTCCGTGCGGGCGGAATTGCTGCCAGAGGAGAAGGTAGAGAACATTGTACAATTGCAACAGGAGGGCAAGTCGGTCTGCATGATAGGAGACGGCGTGAATGACGCTCCTGCCCTCAAGACGGCATCGGTAGGCGTAGCGATGGGAGCCATGGGTAGCGATATTGCTGTGGATGCCGCAGATATTGCCCTGATGAGCGATGATATTTCAAAAATTCCGTATTTGAAACGGCTTTCCAATGCGACAGTACGCACTATAAAATTCAGTATTGCCTTGTCCCTATTTATAAATTTCGTGGCAATTTTAATGTCATTTATGGGATGGTTAACTCCTACGACGGGTGCTTTGGTTCATAATGCAGGTTCGATATTAGTAGTTTTGATTGCAGCGTTACTATACGATAGGAAATTTGGGGACAAGGGGACAGGTAGTGCGCCACGCAGGGGCGCATCATATAGTGGGTGGGAATCCCACTGAGTAAGATTTAGCAAATCACTCATAGCGAGTCTTGGACATCATCGGGTAACTTATGATGTTAAGCGTAGACAGCAAGGTAGTAGGCCGAAACGCAAGTTAAGGGATGGAGCCCCGAAATCCCAAATGGGAAGGTTGATACTTTTACCTGAGTAGAAAACAACACTAGTCTATTCGCTATGCAAGAATAGCCTAGCTTCCCCGGGGTCGGTGACCTTGGCATGCTATACATGGTTATGATGCGTCAACGTGGGAGGCCCTAAGCGCTCTTTACACAGAGAAAGTAAGGCTAACAAGCGATAAGAAAGTTAGGAGGCCGAACGCCTTAGGGAGTCAGATTACTGCATAGTACTGATGAAACAGGGTAATGCCTGTAGAGGGAAGGCGGTAACACAACATCGACCTTAAAAGAGAAACATAGACTACACCCGGAGGTAGAAGAACTATGGAAACGAAACTGGCAAGGATAGCAGAAGTAGCGAAAATGCATCAGCAAGAAAAGTTTACATCACTGGCCCACCTTATTAATGAAGAGACAATCAAACAATGCCATGATGGAATGAATGGTAAGAAGGCAGCCGGAGTAGATCAGAAGACGAAAGCGGATTATGAATTAAATCTGGACGCTAATGTGCAAGATCTCATAGAACGAATGAAACGGCAAGCCTACAAACCTCAACCAGTAAGGAGAACTTACATCCCTAAGCCGGGAAGTGACAAGAAAAGACCCCTTGGAATCCCAGCATATGAAGATAAACTAGTACAGGCGGTCCTTGCGCAGATACTCAATGCTATATATGAACAAGATTTTCTAGAATGTTCATTTGGATTTAGACCTGATCGAGGATGTCATGATGCTTTGAAAGTGCTGAATAAAATCGTCAACAAGAGGAGAATCAATTATGTAGTTGACACAGATGTAAAAGGATTCTTTGACAATGTTGACCAGGGATGGCTCATGAAATTCTTAGAGCATAGGATAGCAGACCCTAATATATTAAGACTCATCGCACGATTTCTAAAGTCCGGTATAGTTGAGGCAGGCATAACTTATGATACACCTGAGGGAACCCCTCAGGGAGGAGTCGTATCCCCCATTCTTGGGAATGTTTACCTGCATTACGTACTAGATTTATGGTTTGAGAAACGGGTCAGGAAAATCTGCAAAGGACAAGCCTACATGGTAAGGTATGCTGACGACAGTGTATTTTGCTTCGAATACGAAGAGGATGCCAGGACATTCTATACTGAGTTGATAGTACGGTTGAGGAAATTTAACTTAGAAGTGGCAGAAGAAAAGACGAAGATTGTTTGTCTCAATGAACGTAAGGGTAATAAACACAACGATAAGGATGATGGGGGACCCGGTAGAAAACATACCAATAGCTCATTTGATTTCCTGGGATTCACACATTATCTTTGGGTCAGTGACAAAGGCGTTAAGTACATTCGAAGGAAGACGAGTAAGAAGAAATTTAGGGCTAGTCTCCTTCGGTGTAAGGAATGGATAAGAAACAATCGACATATGCCCAGTAAAGACTTCATGAAGAAGCTAAGAATTAAGCTACAGGGATACTGTCGATATTATGGTATTACAGGCAATAGGGAAGCAGTCTCAAATTACATCGATGAAGTCAAGAGATTGGTATACAAATGGCTAAATCGGAGAAGTCAACGTAAGAGTTTCAATTGGGACAAATTTAACCTATTTCTTAGGAAGTATCCATTACCGAAACCGCAAACCTATGTAAACATATTCGAGTTAGGAGCAGGTCAAGGCTATGTTCTGTAAATGGTGGAGTGAAGAGCCGGATGCCTTAATAGGGCACGTCCGGTTCTGGGAGGGCTTGGGGCCGTAAGGACCCGGCTACTCGATCCTTGTCCCCTGAGTTTATTTCTGGTAGAATAACACTGGGGTGAAAAAAATGCCAAGGTGTGCCAGAAAGCCAAGTGAAAGCGGAATATACCACACTATGCTTCGAGGTATAAACAGACAAGTAATTTTTGAAGATGATGAGGATAAGGAAAAATTTATAGAAACAATATTGCATTATAAATCCATAAGTAATTATGAACTATATGGGTATTGTCTCATGGATAACCATGTCCATTTACTAATTAAAGAAACATCAGAGCCAATTTCAATGATCATAAAAAGAATCAGCAGCAGTTTCGTTTATTGGTACAACCGGAAGTACGACAGATGCGGGCACTTGTTTCAAGAACGGTTTAAAAGTGAGGCAGTAGAAAGCGAGGTATATTTTTTAACTGTACTTCGTTATATACATCAGAATCCATTAAAGGCGGGTTTAATAAAAAATATTGAAGCATATAAATGGAGCAGTTATAATGAATATTTAGGAAAACAAACAGAAGTAGATATCGATCTTACCTTAAAAATATTTTCTAAAGATAGGATCAAAGCTATTGAATTATTAAGGAAATTCATGAATGAGTTTAATGAGGATAAGTGTTTGGAATATGAGGGAAAATACCTAATATCAGATCAGGAAGTCATATCTTATTTTGCTCAGCATGATATTTCTGACATTAATAAACTAAAGCAACTAGAAATAAGTAAAAGAAATAAGATCATAGAAGCTGTAAAATCTAAAAAAGGGGTAACAATTAGGCAATTATCCAGAATCACCGGGATATCAAAAAGTGTAATTGACCGGATATAGGGACGAGGTACCTGTCCCCTCGTCCCCCCTTAAGGAGAAATATATGAAGCAATTATTACCATTAATAAAGAAGTATATGGTATTTGCAATATTAAGCCCATTATTTATGATTTTGGAAGTATTGGGAGATGTAATTATTCCCTATCTTATGGCCAAAATCGTTGATGTAGGTA
This sequence comes from Dehalobacterium formicoaceticum, assembly GCF_002224645.1. Lineage (NCBI taxonomy): Bacteria > Bacillati > Bacillota > Clostridia > Eubacteriales > Peptococcaceae > Dehalobacterium > Dehalobacterium formicoaceticum. The sequence goes on from NZ_CP022121.1 coordinate 2,369,002, forward strand.
TTGCAAATCAAGATATAGACTATATTGTAAGAATTGGCATGATGATGATCGGTGTAGCATTAATTGCTATGACCTTGGGAGTGGCCAGTTCCTTTTTCGGTTCAAGTGCAGGATATGGATTTGCAGCTGAAATAAGACAAAATGTATTTGAAAAGGTGCAGAGCTTTTCCTTTGCAAATCTGGATACATTTCAAGTATCTTCCCTGATCACAAGACTCACAAATGATTGTAATACCATCGGGCAGGTAACGATGATGAGTCTTAGAATGGCAATCAGGGCACCGTTTATGATGATTTTTGCTCTGTTTATGGCATTTAAAGTAAACTCATCCTTGGCAAGGGTGTTTTTAATTTCATTGCCGCTTTTAACGATAGCAATTACTGTTGCCTTAAGCAAAGCGCGACCGCTTTTTCTTATACTTCAAACTTACGTAGACAAGGTAAACGGGGTGATTCAGGAGAACTTGACCAACATAAGGGTTGTTAAGTCATTTAATAGACAAAGCTTTGAAGAATCAAAGTTTAAAGTAAAAAATGATGGCCTCATGAATACGGCACTTAAAGCCATTACCTATGTAATCCTTTTAATGCCAATATTTAGTCTAATTGTTTATTCTACGATCATTGCCGTATTATGGTTCGGCGGAAAGCAAATTACATTAGGAAGTATGAGCGGCGGAGCCCTGATATCCTTTGTAACATATATTACACAGGTTCTGATGTCATTGATGATGATATCTATGTACTTTATGAATCTTTTGCGTGGTTCAGCTTCTGTATCAAGAATTGTTGAAGTATTAAATACCGAATCAGAAATCAAGGAAATATCAAACCCTGTTAAGGAAGTGAAGGATGGTTCAATATCCTTTGAAAATGTAAGCTTTATCTACCCGGGCAGCTCCGAATTCACGCTTAAAAATATTAACTTTAGCATTAGCTCCGGAGAGACCTTGGGGATTATTGGTTCCACGGGCTCATCAAAATCTACTCTGGTTCAATTAATCCCCAGACTTTACGATGTAACTGAAGGAAAGGTAAAGGTAGGAGGAGTAGATGTCAGGGATTATGATCTAGAGCTTTTGCGGGATAAGGTATCATTTGTATTACAAAAAAATACCTTGTTTTCAGGTACGATTAGAAGCAATATGAAGTGGGGCAACGAAAATGCCGCTGATGAAGAGATCATAGAGGCATTAAAACATGCACAAGCCTGGGAATTCGTATCTAACTACGATGATGGTTTAGACCATATCGTAGAGCAAAATGGTGATAACTATTCAGGCGGACAAAAGCAAAGACTGACCATTGCCCGTGCTCTGATGAAATCGCCAAAAGCCATCATACTGGATGATTCTACCAGTGCAGTGGATATGACTACTGATGCTAAGATTCAAAAGGCATTTAAACAGGATCTGGCGGATGTGACTACTATTATCATAGCTCAGAGAATCTCATCAATCCAGCATGCAGATAGGATCATCGTCATGCATGAAGGGAAAATAGAATCGATCGGTTCTCATGACGATTTGATACAAAAATCTCCAATCTATCAAGAAATATATGAATCACAGCAGAAAGGAGTGATTGGAGAATAATGGATAGAAAAAATAAAGCCACATTCAGACCAAGGGATCCAAAGAAAACATTATTAAGGTTATTTAGCTACTTTAAATTTTATAAGGCTCTATTTGTCATTGGGATATTATCCATAATAGTTTCATCTTTGATGGAAGTATTTACAAATGGGATGTTAAGCCCTATTATCGATGTATTTGTGAGCGGCGGCTCTATCAACGATGCCATAAGATTTATCCTCATCATGATAGGTTTTGTACTGTTATCTACCCTTGGCCAGTATATTGGAAATCGAAATATGGCAAGGTTGGCGCAAAAGATTATTCATAAAATACGTGCAGATATGTTTGAGCATATGGAAAAACTGCCTATCTCATACTTTGACACCCATTCTCATGGTGAATTAATGTCTACCTTTACAAATGACGTGGATATGTTGAATCAATCCCTGGAGCAGGCAGTATCTCAAATCATCGTATCCATCGTAACGACAATTGGTACATTCATAATGATGTTAATTATTAGCCCTGCCCTTACCCTTGTCGTGGCCATTATGTTTATCTTGATGTTCGTCATTATTAAGATCATCGGTTCAAAATCTGCTTATTATTTTAGGGATCAACAGCTTAGACTTGCCAATATGAATGGTTATATTGAGGAGATGATGTCGGGACAAAAAGTGGTTAAGGTGTTTAATTATGAGAATCGAGCAATAGAAGATTTCAGAAATAGAAATGATCAGCTTAGAAAATCATCATCCCGGGCTGCTACATTCGGCGTGATGTTAATGCCGATAATGGGGAATCTAACATTTATGCTCTATTCCGTAGTAGCTATTCTGGGCTCCTTTATGGTGATTCAGAAAACCCTTAGTATAGGTAATATTGCTGCCTTTTTACAATTTACCAGGACAATATCAAGACCGATAACCATGGTATCTAATCAGCTTAATACATTGTTTGCAGCCCTTGCCGGAGCTGAAAGAATCTTCGCCATTCTAGATGAAAAAGTGGAAGAGGATGAAGGAGATGTGGTGCTTGAAAGGGATTGCCAGGGAAAGGGCGGCCATTGTTGGAAGGTTCCTAATGGAGCTGGCAGCTTTGATTATATACCGGTAAATGGCGATATCGAATTTAAGGGTGTGGATTTTGGCTATGTTCCCGAAAAACAGGTCTTAAAGGATATCAATCTTTATGCAAGACCCGGACAAAAAATTGCCTTTGTTGGTTCAACAGGAGCTGGAAAGACCACCATCACAAATCTAATCAACAGATTCTATGAGATAAACGATGGGACAATTCTATATGATGGAGTGGATATCAAAAGAATAAATAAGATGGATTTAAGAAGCACGATGAGTATAGTTCTTCAGGATGTTCATCTATTCGAAGGAACTGTAGCCGATAACATCAGATACGGCAGACTTGATGCCACCGATGGGGAAGTAACGGCGGCAGCAAAGCTGGCCAACGCCCATTATTTTATTAAGCATCTTCCTCAAGGCTATGATACGATGCTAACTGTAGATGGACTGAATCTGTCTCAAGGGGAAAGACAGCTACTATCAATAGCAAGAGCAGCTATTGCCGATCCGGAGATTTTAATCCTGGATGAAGCTACATCCTCTGTGGATACAAGAACCGAAAAGCTAATATCCGAGGGAATGGATAAGCTCATGGAAGGAAGAACAACCTTTGTCATCGCCCATAGGATGTCAACAGTTCGTGATTCCAATGCCATCATGGTTCTGGAACAAGGGGAGATCATAGAGCGCGGAAACCATGATGACTTAATGGCACAAAAAGGAAGATACTATGCACTAAATGCAGGAACACTTGAATTAGAATAATTAATCAAATGATAAATAATAAATGATAAAAGGGAATCGACCCCTTTTATCATTTTCTATTTTACTGAGTTGAGAGGCTGAATATTAATCCGTGTAAATGGTAATAATCTCCACATAAAACAAATGGAGGTTATCATATGAAAACATCTAAGAACAAACTCACGGACAAAGAAATGGAATTGGTAAGTCTGCTGATGCAAGATTGCCAAAGCACGGGTGATATACAGTCAAAGCTAAAACGACTATTTGCTGGTTCTATTGAGCAGATGCTAGAAGCCGAGATGGATGAACATTTGGGCTATGAAAAACATTGTGTAGAGGGTAATAACAGTGGTAATTCGCGCAATGGTTACAATCGCAAGACTATTATAAGCGATTACGGGGAAAGCGAAATAGCCATACCCCGTGACCGTAATGGTGAATTTGAACCAAGAATCCTTGGAAAGCGGCAAACTCGAACTGATGAGATTGAGCAAAAGATAATGGCTATGTACTCTAAAGGAATGTCGCAGCGAGACATTGAGGATAATCTGCGCGAGATATACGGGGCGGAAATCCCTCAAACCTTGATTTCTAAGATTACAGATAAAATTCTGCCGGAAGTGAATGAGTGGCAAAACCGCCCGTTGGAAGCGATTTATCCGATAATATATTTTGATGGCATTGTGTTCAAAAGCCGTAAAGATAGCCAAATTATAAACAAGTGCGTCTATTCAGTTTTGGGAATTGATATGAACGGCCAGAAGGATATTTTAGGGATTTGGATAAGCGAAAACGAAGGAGCTTCATTTTACGCAAGCATTTGCTCCGACCTTAAAAACCGCGGTGTTACGGACATTTTTATTGCTTGCCACGATAACCTAAAAGGGCTTGGAGAAGCCATAAACGCGGTATTCCCAGAGACCAAGCAGCAGTTATGCATAGTGCACCAAGTACGCAATTCTACTAAGTTTGTGCAATACAAGGATAGAAAGCAAGTCTGTGCCGATCTAAAGAAAATTTACGGCGCGGTAAATCTTGACGATGCGGAGTATGCAAAAGAGGAATTTCGGGAAAAATGGGATAAGAAGTATCCATCTATTATGCGTTCCTGGGACGCAAATTGGGCTGAACTTACAACGTTTTTCAACTATCCTGAGCAAATCCGGCATTTGGTTTATACAACGAATGCGGTGGAAGCATACCACAGAATGGTGCGAAAATTCACGAAAGCAAAGGCGATTTTCCCCACTGACGACTCGATAAGAAAGGTTGTTTTCCTATCGGTCAAAGAAATCGCTAAAAAATGGACGCTGCCAGCTCGTAATTGGGCGATGGCATACAGCCAGATTATGATTTACTTCGCAGATAGATTTACGGCTTAAAAGCTGCATGGGGGCTCTGCCCCCAAACCCCCGAGGTTTATACGCATTGGACTTACCGGTAAAATGTAAAACAGCGAACATAAGCCCGCCGTTTTACCGTATAAGTCCGTAGCAAGCGTGGGGTCGCTCCTCAGCGTTGCCCTGATTATGCTACAATAAAAGTATTAACAAATTTTTGGATGATTATTCCGTTTACACTAAAGGATGTTCAGAACCTGAGTTGATTAACGATTCTTTTTAAAGTCTAATTTTTTGGGCATACCAGCAATAATAGTAAAAGCCCCAGTCACCCTGTTAATACCTATTTCAGATACCTCCTGCATCTTTTCCTCTGAGACACCCCAGGACAAAGGGGTCATTTTTATTAAATGGTGCAGCTCTTCACTGTTTAACTTAAACTCATAATTAACCTTTTGGGTGTCAATGATATGGAAATTTTTGCTGAAAAGATCAAGCACCATTTTATTCGAATATAATTCTTTGTCGGTTTCCTGATAAAAGGCCGTTCTTAATTCTTTCAGATAATCACTGTCCGGGACAACCTTAATCAAGATCCCTTCATCACCAATAATCCTCTTAAATTCCCCATAATTTGCCGGAGAAAGAATGTTTAAGATGACATCAAACTGCTGATCCATAAAGGGAGTCTTAGCCAGGTCTGCGACAAGCCAGAAGATATCCTGATAATTTTTGGCGGCAATTTGGATGCCTCCTTTGGAGATGTCGATGCCCACGCCCAAAAGATGAGCTGTTTCTAAATATTCCTGGTATTCCTGATGTTCCTGATCATTTAAACCGTTGATAATCCGAGCTAAATGAAAACCTTCACCGCATCCCGCATCCAAAATCTTGATCGATTTAGTTTTGAGATCGAGAGCAGAAATACTCCTGTTATCAGAAATGCTCCCGTTATCAGATATAATCTTTCCCATCATCTGCACCACAGCCTCGATTAATGGATCGAAGAAGCCGGTTTGGGATATGATATTTCTGGATTGAAACAGTTTTTTATCATATTTTGAATTACCATGATTTTGCAGGAGATTGACATACCCTTTTTTGGCAATGTCAAAGCAATGGTTATTCAAACAAACAATGCTTTTGTTACCTTGAACAGACATCCTGTCTCCGCAGACAGGACATTTGAGCATGGCGATGTTTTCGCTGATGATAAGTTTATCTTTCTCGGTCATAGAATCTACTCCTCATATTTCCCTTTATCTGAAACAGTTTTCGCTTAATCAGAAATTATTTCAGCCTACCCGTCATTTCGTATCTCATGCAGGATCTTAATGATTGCTGCCTGATGGTTTATTGATCGGTCATCAATGGCTATCAATGGTTATTCTATCCTTTAACGATCTAAAGAGCAAGATAAAAGGATGCCAGCGGGACGGGGGCGGGACGGGGGGACAGGTCCCTTGTCCCTGGCGGGACGGGGGGACAGGTCCCTTGTCCCTTGAATTTATTTTTGATAGCATAACACTAAGGTAAAAGATGCCAAGATGTGCCGGAACGCCAAGTGAAAGAGGAGTCCCATGTTCAATAAAGTGACGAGTGAATTAGCCAAGGCAAGCCCTTTATGTTGCTTGTATCCTATCAGCAGTAAACTTATGTCGTAAGAAGAACAAGCACCTTTTGCATCAATTCTCTGTTATTTATTTAACCAAAATACGGATTGTTAAGGGCGAGCCAATTTTTCCAAATAAATTATATTAAGAAGGGAAAACGGTCTTTCCCACGCAACGATGAGCTTGCTCGTAAAAAAGAGCGTGTTGGTGCGTGTTGACCATGGGCAAAGAGATTGCTTACCCGACACCTTCTGTTTCTTTGAACCTCAGGGAAAATTGCCATGTGCGGGTTATCATTATATAATAAGGAATGGGGAAATTATTATAGAAGATATATTAACGTCATAATCAACGCCATAATCATGACCATAATCAAAACCAAGACCATACCAAGAGTAAAAAACCTGCTAATTGTTTCAGCCTATAATCAGCCGATAATAAGAGGTGAAATCACTTGTTTAATAATTTATGGATCAATTCCTATCTGGGCAGGCTTCATCAGGAAGTATTGGAGTTATTCTCGGAAGGAATATATGTAACAAATGCTGATGGGAAAACACTGGCTGTCAATAGTATGTATGAAAAGCTAACCGGTTTAAATCGGGAGGATCTGGTGGGCAGATTAGTATTTGAACTGCAAGAAGAAGGGAATTTTGATGTTCTTACCTATCCGGAAGTAATTGCGACCGGAAAGAAAGTAACGACCATGCAAACTACGAAGGCGAACAAAAATGTTTTGTGTAACGGTTACCCCATCTTCAATGAGGAAGGCAAAATTTCCCTGGTGATCACCTTTGTCAGGGATTTAACCTTAGTTAACCAACTCAAGGAACAGATCATGGATCAGCAATTTATGATTGAAAAATATCGGGAGGTCAATAACCAGCGCAAAAAAGAGTTTGATCAAGGGACGACAATTATTAAAAGCGCCCCTATGGTTCAACTAATGGAAAAATTAACATTGATTGCCAATACTGATGCGACGGTCTTGATTTTAGGTGAAACAGGGGTAGGCAAGGGAGTGCTGGCTCAAAAAATTCATGAAAAAAGCATGCGCTCTAAAGAACCCTTTTTAAAAATTGATTGCTCGGCGATCCCTGAAAATCTGATCGAATCAGAATTGTTTGGCTACGATTCCGGGGCATTTTCCGGTGCCAATAAAAAAGGTAAAGCCGGTTTATTGGAGATGGCCGACAAAGGAACCATATTATTGGACGAAATTGGCGATATGCCTTTACAGATGCAGGTTAAATTATTACGAGCAATCCAAGACCAGGAATTTATGCGTGTCGGCTCCACCAAGATCAGAAAAGTAGATGTCAGGTTTATTGCCGCGACAAATAGTGATTTAGCGGAAGAAGTTAAAAAAGGTAAGTTTCGCAGCGACTTATTTTACCGCTTATGTGTTGCTGTGCTTAATATCCCCTCCTTAAGGGAAAGAAAAGATGATATTTTGGAGCTGGTAAATTTCTTTTTAGACAAATACAATCACAAATATCATAAGAATGTATCTTTTACAGAGCAATTCGAAAAAGCTTTGCTTTCTTATAAATGGCCGGGTAATGTACGGGAGCTGGAAAATTTCATTCAGGGATTTGTTGTTTCTCATGAAAATGATATCTTCGATATCGGTGACCTGCCCCAGCATATGCTTACGGACACTGCCGAATTATACAATATTGATTTTCAGGATGCTGATAAATCATTAAATGAAATGGTGGGAGATTATGAAAAAAATTTACTTAAAAAGGCTATAGAAACCTATGGTTCGGCAGATAAAGCGGCCGAAGCATTAAAGATTGACCGTTCGACAATCTTTAGGAAGATTAAAAAATATGATTTAGCGTAATAATTGTCGCAGTTTTAAAATTATGTCGCAATGATGCGACATAAGATTTTTCTTTATATACCTATATCGAAATGATTTATCTGTTTTAAGGTCGCAATGATGCGACTTTTTTTATTTCTTAAATTATTACAGGCAAATTCAGGTCTGTTTCTATCAGGATAACTCCACTAAATGGCATAGAACCGAAATATCCAGCAATACCAATGAATATTCAGCAATAGACCAGGGTATATAATCCACGGATCCTGCATTTTTCGACAAATAATTTGAATTTCTGAGATTGGCATGATAATTGCTTTTAATTAATCATGTAAGTTGAGATTAAACATAATACCTTTTGGGGCAGCAACGAATTTACTTTTCACCCCAACAAAAAACCCTCATCATTAAGTTTTTAATTAGTTAATCCTTCGTGAATTTTTATTAATTATGAAAGGAGAAACCTAGAAAGGAGAATAGATGAAATTGGATACGATAAATGAGAAAGAATCGAAAGAATCGAAAGAATCACTTTTAGATCATTACTGCACTCCTGCTGAAGCGATGGAGTTGTTCAAAAAGGGCGGCCTATTCGCAGTTCTTGATGTGCGGGAGCAGGAGGAATTTTCCAGAGGCCATCTGCTTCTGTCCAGCTCCGCACCGTACAGCCGTCTTGAATTCATTGTTCCTGTGCTGGTTCCAAGTAAGACAGTTCCCATGGTCATTTTTGACAGCGGGGAAAAAGATGACCCCCGGGCCGAGAAGGCCATCCGGCTTTTAGGAAAGATGGGCTATACCCAGGTAAAAATTCTTAAGGGCGGCTTGGCCGCATGGCAAAATGCCGGTTATGTGGTGGTAGAAGGGTCAAGTTGTATGGCCAAAGGCTATGCCGAGATTTTGGAACAGGAAAAAGATGTGCCCGGTTACACTCCTGCAGAAATCGACGAGCAGGTGGCTCAGGGAAGAGATGTGGCATTTGTAGATATCCGTGTACCGGAAGAGTTTACCAGCATGTCTTTGCCTGAAGGCATTAACGCCCCTGGCTGCGAATCTGCCTATCGTTTGCATGATATCGCGCCTAACCCGGACACCTTGGTGGTATTGAATTGTGCGGCCAGGACCCGTAGTATTCTTTTTACCCAAATGCTGATTGATTTCGGCGCACCAAACCCAATCGCCTCTTTGAAAGGCGGCACGATGAACTGGAGAAAGAGCGGCTTTGAATTAGAACATGGCATCAGGAAAAGAATCGCTCCACCTTCTGCTGAGGCACACTGTCTGGCCAAAGAACGAGCCGGTAAAATGGCGGACGCCTTCGGTATTGAATTTATCGATGCGGATACTTTTCGCAAGTGGCAGGAGGAAGCAGAGGACAATCCCCTCTATATTTTTGATGTGCGCCAACCCGAGGAATACGAAGCAGGGCATTTGGAAGGTTCCCGCTCTGCTCCCGGCGGACAACTGACACAGCGTTCCGACGAATATGCCTCTGTGCGTAAGGCTCGGTTCGTACTTATTGACGACACAGAGGTTCGAGCCATCATCACTGCTTACTGGCTCAAACAAATTGATATACCAAACGTATACGTGCTTAAAGGCGGTCTGGGGGGCTCAGGACTTGGCAGGGAAGGCCTCGTCTCCGGTCCCGAACCAAAGCCTATCCCTACCCCCGCTTTTATAAATAGCATCACCCCGGAAAATCTCTCGGAAATGCTCTCAGGCATGACCCCCCCGTTGGTGATGAACGTGGGATACAGCGATAAACATCGTCAGGGGCATATTCCGGGATCTGCCTGGGTACCTCGCGGCTGGCTGGAACTGGCTTATAAAGCAAATCCTGATGCAGGAGTCGTCGTGCTTACCTCGGATTGCGAAGCACATGCCAAACTTGCAGCTGCCGATGCCCAAGAGATATGGAATAAGGCCGAAGTTTTCTTCCTTGAAGGCGGCACAAATGCCTGGAAGAACGCCCATTTGCCTATGGAAAAGGACATGCCTGTTTCATTTACTGCAGAAGATGATATCTGGTACCTGATCTACATGGAACCGGATGCCCCACTAAGTGCCATGGAAGGATTTTTTGATTGGAAACATGAGCTGGGGGACCAAATCATTAGTGATGGAACTTTTAACTTCCGCCTTCCGAAGGCAAAGAAATAGCAAAAACTGAGAAAACTGAGAATCGAAATTTTAACTGATCGGCTTGCACGGGGACTACTCTGTTGCTGCTTTAAGTAACAGTCCTGTGAATTTATAAAAAGAAATCAAGCAAAAATAAGGAGGATTTAAAAATGGCAAATCAAGAAGTTATTCAGAAAATGAAAGATGCTCTCTTAGCTTTTGATGAAGATATGGCACAAGCTGCTGCCGAGGAAGTGGTCAGTACAGGAGCTGATATTGTAGAAACCATGAAGGTTATGGGTGATACCATGGGCGAAATCGGCGAACAGTTCCAAGTTATGGAAATATTTTTGCCGGAAGTACTGCTGGCATCAAAGGCTTTTAAAGTAGCGATGAAAATATTTGAACCGGAACTGCTCAAATCAGGGACAACACAAGGTGAGCGTCCGAGAGCTGTAATTGGCTCCGTCAAAGGCGACCTGCACACGGTAGGAAAAGATATGGTAACCACCATGTTGACCGTGGGCGGTTTCGAGGTCAAAGACCTGGGGATTGATTTGGATGCTTCTACCTTTATTACCGAAGCCGATGCTTTTGGGGCAAAAATTATTTGCGTGTCTGCTTTAATGTCCTCGACCATCGCACAGCAAAAAACAGTTATTGAGTTTCTTAAAGCTAAAGGATTACGTGATAAATTTAAGGTCATGGTTGGCGGCGGCCCTTGCACTCAAAGCTGGGCAGATTCTATCGGAGCCGATGGATTTGCCAAGGATGCCGTTGGTGCCGTTGAAGTTGCCAAGAAATTAATCGCCAATTAAGTATAATTATGATTTAATAAAAAAGGGGGTTGCACAGATATGTTGATTAGCAGCAGAGGCAGATTCTTAGATTTCTGGAAAAGAGCTGAAACAGGTCCGATTTGCTTTCGGGATGATTTTGATACCAAGGTTTATTGGCCCAAGGTAAAGGAAATTACCAAAAAATATGGGATTGTATACGATCCCAGTCATATGATTCCTTGTGATGATGATATGCTTGATCGTTTGTGGAAGGCGGCAATTGAGCTGGTTGTTGAAGTGGGCGTATTATGTGTTGATACGGAAAGAATCATTGAGTTCACGGAAAAAGAAATTCTTGATGTGATTGAAAATATCCCTGATCATTTTGTCATGGGCCGGGGCAATGATGCCATTGTGTGCAAGCATCGTGGCATAGAAAATTACGATGACTTAAAACAGCCCGCATTTTTGCATGGCCGCATCTTGGGACCGATTTCTGAAGATATTTATGAAAAGGTTTGTTGGAGTTATATTCGAGAACCATTAGCAGATCATATTGCCTTCCAGGGTAATTTGACCTCCATCTTTGGTATGCCGGTAACACCGAATTCCCCTTGGGAAATAATGGCTGAGATGAAATGCACCTCCATCGTTAAGGATGTATGCCGTCGTGCCAGCCGCCCGGGCATGGCAGACGGAGGGATCAGATCCATTTCCATACCGGCTCTGCTTTCCGTTAATAATCCTGGCTGGGGCATGCAGCCGGGGGATAACAGATCTGCCTTGCTCACACCTCAGCATAAGGTGGAGTACGCTCATTTAAACAGAGCATTAATATGGCATGCGAATGGTAACATCATCCAGGGTGGTATGTGCTGCTATCCGGGCGGTTTATCCGGATCTCCTGCTCACTCGGCAGTGACCGGTACCGCGGAGTTCATTTTAAATAAATTGCTCTTTGATCTTACCCTTGATGGTTCTTGGGCAGTTGATGCCATGTATTTCAGTAATACCAGTAAATATTCCTTGTGGTGCAGCAATTACCAAAATGCTGCTGTTATGAGGAACACCCATAGTGCTCCATTGATCGGGGGCGGTTGGCAGATGACAGCGGGAATTGGCAGCGAAGAGTTCTTCTGGGAATCTGCCGCCTCGGCGATCAGCGCAATTGTTCTGGGTTGCGGAGTTTCCGGCGGATCAGGTTGTCAAAGCGGCGGCTTGGATCATGCCAGTGGATTAGGTTTGAGATTTTCCGGTGAGGTAGCTAAAGCAGTTGCCAAAACAAAACTTACCAGAGAACAGGCCAATGGACTTGTCCTTGATATTATGAAAAAATATCAACCATATATTGATGACCACACCGCACACACCTTAGGCGGCGATTTTAGAGAGTGCTATGATTTAGAAACAGTTGAGCCCAAAAAAGAATATCTTGCTATTTATGAAAAGGTAAAGGCGGAGCTTCGAGAAATGGGCCTCCCCATGAATTAAGATATTAAAGAAGACCGCTAATACCTGTAATACCGGTAAGAAAGTGTGACGATCAAGGGCAGCAGAGAAAAAGATTATCAATGCTGCCCTTGATTACACCTTGATTACACCTTGATTACACCTTGATCAATGCAAATTCATTTTGCTCAACTTAATTTAAATGTAAAAATCCCTTCTCTTTGAGATGTCTCGGTTAGTTACATGCTATTTTTCTAGCTGGAAGGAGGATTTATATGTCAGATACCACAAATAGTATTCAAGTGCCGAATGTTCAATCATTTCTAAGGGGTTTTCCCTGGGTCGTCATGATTTTGGTGTTTGCTTTCTTATCTTGGTTGTTTTGGGAACCATTTCTCAGCATGTTTATGGATGGGGAATCCGCCCAATATGCTTCCATTGGGATCTCAACAATCGGAGCATATTTAGTCAGTATCTTTGCCATCGCCGGACAATGGCCCTTTCAAAAAGTTGAAAACAAATGGGTTAGGGGAATTCTGCTGATTTTGCTGGCCAAGGTTATTGCCGCTGCATTTTGGATCATGCTGGTGCGTGTTTTTCATGTCAATATTGTCATGTGGGCCTTTCCGATTATATCTAATGCCTGGTTGATTCTGGCCGCAACCAGCTTTGTGGGTGGAGATGCGCATCTGCCCAATGTTCCTCCTGTCAGAAAAATGTTTCTTAATTTAATTATTGCCGTGGGTGGTACCCTCGTTCTGTTGCGTACCATTGTCATCTTTCCCTCTACCTGGTTTGCCATGCTGCAGCCCATTATCGTGACCGGGGGATTAGCATATCTGTTTCGGCGTGTTAAGCAACCCACCTTTAGCATCCTTTCCTGGTCATTACTGTTAGGATTAATGTGGATCTTTGTTTCCGTGGCCTCATGGCTTGGTCATTTTACGATTGATCATAATGCGCCCCAGTTTTGGACATGGAATTTAGGTGCCGGTTCTGCCGAATTTAATTTATTTTTTGCCTTTGCCTGTGGTCTGAATTTTGCTGTTTTTGCTTGCACCCAATGCTGGCCCTTTAGCCGTATCAGACAACCATGGGGTACAACGATCGCACTTTTCTCAGTTTTAACCTGGTGTTTTCTAATCACCCGTGCCATCATACCATTATTTAATACGATCGTTCCCGGGGATGCTTCCTTATGGCAAGCACAAATAATGGCGTGGCACACCGTATTTTGGGGCTTTTCCTGGGTCTATTGTTTTGGTGTCGGTCAAAAACCATATCTTTGGGCAGGACAGAAGACTCCTGGAACCTGGGATGATGTAGATTAAGAGATAATATAATAAAATAAAATATATGGGCATCTGGAAAGATATAAGATAGTGTGTAGTGCATAGCATAAGAAAACATGGAATAGCGTAAAATAGCGTAAAAAAACAGAAAATTTATAAAAAATTATGAAATGATGAAAAAAGTAAAAAGGAGATTAATTTCATGGAAACCATTTTAAAAAGCAAGACAAAAACTGTCACGATCAGCCCGGATCATCCCTTTGTGATAATTGGGGAAAAAATTAATCCTACGGGGAGAAAAAAGCTTACTACAGAATTAGAAAATAATGATTTGAGCGGTGTAGCCAGAGAAGCGGAACTGCAAGTGCAGGCAGGGGCCCATGTGCTGGATGTTAATGTGGGCGCTTCAGGTATTGATGAAGCAAAAACGATGGTTGAAGCGATTAAAATCATCACTGATATCACTAATTTGCCTTTATGTTTTGATTCGGCCGGCAGTCATGTATTGGAAGCTGCACTTAAAGCATATGAAGGAAGAGCTTTGGTCAACTCGGTTTCCGGGGAAAAGGAAAAACTAGATAAGGTCCTTCCCTTAATTAAAGAGTATGATGCCGCAGTGATTGCCCTGCCCATGGATGATAAGGGGATTCCCCATGAACCGGAAGAACGCTTTGCCATAACGGCAAGAATTGTGGAAGCAGCAGAAAAAATAGGGATCGACCGCAAGGACATCATCGTTGATTGCTTGGCCATGACATTAAGCGCCGACGATCAATCGGCAAAACTAACCTTGGATACCATGAAGAAAGTGCAAAAAGAATTGGGCTGCAATATGAGTTTAGGGGTCAGTAATATCTCCTATGGTTTACCGGATCGGGATATTATTAACTCATTTTTCCTGATTGCCGCCATCGATAGCGGACTGACTTGCGCTATTATTGATCCCACCAAAGAGGAAATGAAAAGCGCGATTGTTGTAGCTGAACTCATAAGCGGAAGAGATAAGGATTGCTTAGGTTTTCTTAAGGCATATAGGGCGAAGATGAAGAAAGCGAAACAATAAGAAGTTAGAACAGGGGACGGGGTAGAACGAGGGGTAGAACGAGGGGGTAGAACGAGGGACGGTTCTTTGTTCTGGCACCAGAAAATCTTATAGAACGAGGGACGGTTCTTTGTTCTGGCACCAGAAAATCTTATTAACGGTAAAACCGTTAAGTCTGGATATCTGTGTCAAACAAAGAACCGTCCCCTGTTTTACCCTAGAGTTAATAAAAAACTGATCGGGCAAGGGCTTTGCTCATTTTTGTCGAATCCTTAATGCAGTGAAATTCGGAAATTCGGAAATTCGGAAGAATGTTGGCGGATAGGGGGCGGCAGATTGAAGATTTTGCAGGTGCTTTGCCAGAAACCGTGGCTTACGGGAAGCGGTGTATTCCTGGAAGCTCTGATCCATGCCGGGACTTCAGCCGGTATCAGCCCAGGGGTGGTGGCCGGTGTGCCTTTGAAGGAAACGGAAACCGCGGCAAAAATGATGGGACAAGCAGCCTTTTTCCCGGTGCAGTTTGAAACGGATGCGCTGCCCTTTCCCATAGTGGGCATGAGCGATGTGATGCCTTATCCCAGCACCAGATATCGGGATCTGACAGAAGAAATGCTGGAAAGCTGGGAGATGGCTTTTCGAAAAAAGCTAGTGCAGGCGGCTGAGGTTTTTCAGCCTGATCTTGTTATCTGTCATCATCTCTGGCTCTTAAGCGCACTGACCCGACAAACCTTGCCCCATATCCCAGTACTGGGTTTATGCCACGGAACCTGCCTTAGGCAGTATCATTTGGCTCCCAGGTTTTCCGGCCTGGCTCGGGCAGGGTGCCGCAGGCTGGACGGGATTTTTGCTCTTCATGAAGCACAGAAGGAGGAGATTCATCAACTGCTGGATTTTCCCAAAGAGCTGATCCAGGTGAGCGGTGCAGGCTACAGTCCCGACTTTTTCTTTCCGCCGAACAAGGCAAAAAGTCTCCGGCCCCTGAAGCTTGTTTACGCAGGGAAACTGAGCGCTGCCAAGGGGGTGCCTTCTCTGATCCGAGTATTTCAAAGGCTTTCGGAAAAACACCCTGGTATAGAGCTTCATTTAGCCGGGTCAGGGAGCGGTATGGAGGCCCGTGAGATCATCACTATGGCAAAGGGCCGGACTGATGTCCTTTTTCACGGCAATCTGAGCCAGGTAAATCTGGGGGAGCTTTTCCGTACCTCCTATCTGTTCGTGTTGCCCTCCTTTTTTGAAGGACTGCCCCTGGTGGTAATCGAGGCCTTGGCTTCCGGTCTTCGGGTGGTAACGACGGAGCAGCCCGGTTTAAAAAGCTATCTAGATCAGGTTCCGGGCAGCCGGGAAATGATTCAATATGCGGAACTACCCCCCTTACGGGTGGATCAGCCCTCGGTTCAGGATCTGCCTGCTTTTGAAGACCGCCTTTATGACGCCATTAACCTGCAGTTGAATCGGGTCAAAGAGAGGGATGATCACGGACCGGCATGGGAAAAAGCGATTGGCACATTGAGCTGGGAGGGAGTATTTTCTCGGATGATGTCCTTTATCGATAAAATCTATCAGACAGGATCGTTTAATAAAAAATTTTAATTTTTAAAAATGAAAGCTGAATGGTATGATAAGGAAGTAAGTTTTAAGCTTTACCATTCTAAAGATTATGAGGATATAAACCAATGATCATTGATACCCATCTGCATGAAAGTAAATACTCCCTGGATAGTTTTGTTTCCTTGGAGGAAATTGTTGACCAGGCCCGGGAGATGGGAATGGACGGGATTTGCATTACGGATCATGAGAGCAATGAAATCAAAGAAGAGGCATTTCGTCTTTCCCAACGGACTGGTTTTTTGATTATCACGGGGGCAGAGGTACTCACCTGGCAGGGGGATGTTACGGTTTTCGGCTTGGAACATATCCCCCAAGAAAAGTTGCACGCACCGGAGCTTTTGGATTTGGTGGTTAAAGAGGGTGGTGTGGCGGTCAGTGCCCATCCTTTCCGGCAAAACAACCGGGGCATGGGTCAGGCCATTCGCGATATGAAGCTTTTGGGTGGTGTGGAGGCCTTTAATGGCAATACGGAGTACCACCATAATATGGATGCCTATTTTTTGGCTCAGGAGCTGGGACTGCCATGTCTGGGCGGCAGTGATGCCCATGCCCGCCATGAGGTAGGTCGTTATGCCACTGTATTTCCCGACGGTATCCGGGATGAAAAGGATCTGATTCAGGCCATTTATGCACGGGAAGTTCATCCCGTTGCTTATCTGGAAGGGCAATATTTGCCTTATCCCTGCCCAGAAAATTTTGAAGCCGGGGAAATATTTTCCTCTTTCCATCGCTTTTAATCCTTTCTTCTTTAAACTAAAAGCAATATCACTTACAGGGCCATTAACTTTTGTCTTTCGGGGCTTGGGGTCAGGCTTAAAATAGTGAATTATTTAAAAAGTAATTCAATATTTTAAGCCTGACCCCGTTTCATTCCCATGTGGCGTCTGGATCGGAATACGTCTTCTCACAAGTGCATTGGCTATGATCCGGGCAAGAGCAGCGCTTATGTTTATAGAGTAAAACGGGAGTAGAACGGGGGACGGTTCCTTGTTCTGGGCAAACAAGGAACCGTCTCCTGTTCTACCCTTTCTAAGAAAAAACCCGCTGCCAAGGGCGAAAACCTATATAAGAATATTTGACATAGGAATAGGAAGTAGCTAAGTTTGTAAATGATGAAGTGAAGAGCCGGATGCCTTATTAGGGCACGTCCGGTTCTGTGAGGGCTTGGGGCCGTGAGGCCCCGGCTACTCGATTTTGTTCTGCCACCAGAAAATCTTATTAACGGTAAAACCGTTAAGTCTGGATATCTGCGCCAAACAAAGAACCGTCCCCTGTTCTACCTGGATATCTGCGCCAAACAAAGAACCGTCTCCTGTTCTACCCTTTCTAAGAAAATACCCGCTGCCAAGGGCGAAAACCTATATAAGAATATTTGACATAGGAATAGGAAGTAGCTACGTTTGTAAATGATGAAGTGAAGAGCCGGATGCCTTATTAGGGCACGTCCGGTTCTGTGAGGGCTTGGGGCCGTAGGGCCCCGGCTACTCGATTTTGTTCTGCCACCAGAAAATCTTATTAACGGTAAAACCGTTAAGTCTGGATATCTGCGCCAAACAAAGAACCGTACCCTGTTCTGTACCCTGTTCTGTATACGGAAATTCAGGATGCCTTAGAAAGCAAAGTTGATGTTTTGACTACCGGAAGCCTGGAGGATGACTTCTTTCACAGAATCCAGAAGGAAGAGGTGCTTCTCTATGCTCAGTAGCCGAAATGCCGAAGTATTACGGCATATCATTTTATACTGCAATGAAATAGAAGAAAACATGGGCCGGTTTGGAGCAGAGTATGAAGTATTTCAAAAAGATTCCGTTTACAGAAATGCCGTCGCCCTTTGCGTACTCCAGATTGGCGAACTAACCGGCAAACTCACCGATGATTTCAAAGAAACCTATGACCAAATGCCGTGGACGCAAATAGAAGCACTAAGAAATATCGTTGCCCACAGCTATGGCAAAATTGATGTTGAGGGTTTATGGGAAACTATCACGGGAGACATTCCGGAATTAAAAACATACTGCTCCGGTATTATCCGGCAGCTTGATGTGCTGATGCAGGAGAATAATACGGAAGCTGAAGATGAACAAGAAAAAGGTATTTCAATGGATTAAACAACGCAATGAGAGAACACGCTGACAGAGCGTGTTTTTTTATTAAGGGAATTATGCACTTGCCAAAATCGATTTTATTTTAAAACAAATTTTAAAGTAGTGAAGCTGTCATTTTATGAGCATCACGACGCTATACATAATGTTTCTGCTAACTTCCAAGATGATCTTTCTTTCATTTTGTGTTGGAAGAGACTCCAACTATTAACAATATTAAAACTGAACTTCATTAGTGTTGGCAAGAACAAAACACCCACTAAAGAGGGATGTTTCATTTCTGATTAATATCCGTTGCAAGCGGCCTGACCATAGATTGTGGACGGGGGCGATTAACAAATTTAAAACCAATACAATTTGTGTTATACTTAATTAAATTAAATGCGTGAAGAAAAGAGGAATAAATTGAAGGATCAGATACTTTTAATCAACGATCTTCCGGGCTATGGCAAGGTGGCTCTTTCAGCCATGATTCCGGTATTGTCCCATATGGGTTTCAATCTTTATAACCTGCCCACGGCACTGGTTTCCAACACTTTGGACTATGGGCTGTTTGACATTCTGGACACAACCGACTACATGAAGAATACCCTCGCCGTGTGGGAGAAACTAGGCTTCAGCTTCGATGCTATCTCGACTGGCTTTATTGTGTCTGAGGAGCAAGTGGGACTGATTGCAGATTTCTGCAGGCAACAATCACGAAATGGGACTAAAATCTTTGTTGACCCTATCATGGGAGATGACGGAAAGCTCTATAACGGCATATCGGAAAAAACCGTGACGTACATGAGGGAGCTTTGCAAGGTCTCTGACTATATGATTCCCAATTATACAGAAGCTGCTCTTCTTGTAGGCATGGAGATCAAGACAGACGCCATTATCATTGATGAAGGGCATCAGCTGATCAATGGGCTTCGGGAAATGGGCGCAAAATCCGTTGTCATAACGAGTATCCTACTCTCAGATCGGATGGCTGTACTAGGGTATGACGCAGAAACTGATGAATACTTCACTTTGCCCTTTGAATTTGTACCGGTGCGATTTCCCGGTACCGGAGATATTTTTTCCGCGGTGATGATGGGCAAGGTCCTGTCCGGCTCTTCCCTAAAATCAAGTGTCCAAGCTGCTATGGATTATATAAGGAAACTCATTGTTCTCAACAAGGACAATGTGGATAAATATAAGGGCATACCCATTGAGGCATGGCTTGGAGAGATGGATTGATGAAGGATATAGGGATATCCTAATAGATAGATAAAGGACAGAGCATCTCCAATAGAGTTATTTGCTGATGGAATTAATAAATAATGTGAGGTTATTCGATGAGAAGAAAAGATAGAGAAATGGGCAGAGAATTTGGCTTGTCGATCATTGACAAAGCCCGTTTTGGTGTGGTTTCCATGATTGATGAGTCGGAACAGGCCTATGGGCTGCCCCTTTCCATCGTGCGCGAAGGGGATTATCTATACCTTCATTCAGCTAAAGAGGGAAAAAAGGTGGATATCTTCAATTCATCTCCAGTGGTAAACGTAACATTTGTAGGGGATGTCGCTGTTCCGGATAACTTTTCCGAGGAGGAACTGGACGAGATGGTCAAAGACGAGAATAAAACAGCGTTCTTGATCAGTAGTGTATTTACCACCCAGTATGAATCTGCAATCGTCAAGGGCAGAGTACAGCCAGTGGATGATGAAGAGGAGCGGGTAAAGGCGTTGAGGCTGATCTGTGAAAAATATACCCCGGACAAGATGAAGTACTTTCCCTATGCCATAAAG
Organism: Dehalobacterium formicoaceticum; assembly: GCF_002224645.1. NCBI lineage: Bacteria > Bacillati > Bacillota > Clostridia > Eubacteriales > Peptococcaceae > Dehalobacterium > Dehalobacterium formicoaceticum. Next base: position 2,389,357 of record NZ_CP022121.1, read on the forward strand.
GCAGGTATGGACCGCGTTAATGTTTATCGGATAGACATTAGGGAACTTACTGCCAAAAGGAAGAAGTATGATTCAGAAGGTAAAGAAATGAAATGGGGTAGGATGTAGCTAAGGCAGTTTTTAAAATCGTAAAGGAGGGGAATATGGATTACTTTCATCCTCAAAAAGACTGAACTTTCACCATCAGTAACATGCCATGCCCGGCATACTAGAAAAAAAGCGGTTGCCTATTTTGAATGGGCAACCGCTTTTTTCCGTTTTTCTTATTTAAAAATATTTTTAATAAAAATGAACCGAATTAACTAATTTAATCTCTATATAAGTAGACGCGTCTAATGAAGGAGGGGCTGTTTTGCAAGAAGCAGAGATGATAGAAAAGATTCAGAAGGGAGATATACAAGCCTTTGAGCAGTTATTTGAACGATATAAATTAAAAGCCTTGAAAACAGTTTACTTAATGACAAGAGATAAGGTGGTAAGTGAAGATGTTGTGCAGGAGGCTTTTGTAAAGTGTTATAGCTCTATAAAAAGTCTTAGACATCCAGAATACTTCAAAACATGGTTCTTTAGGTTATTAACCAGAACAACCTGGCAATACATGAAGAAAGAAAAAAAGATATTACCAGCTGAAGGCATTGTAGAAATGGTAGAGGAGAAATGCGCCAAATCCTATGCGGAAAAACTTGAACAAGAAGCAACGACAAATATACTTTATGAAGAAATATCAAAATTAGATCTCAAGTTGCAGACGACACTAATTCTTTATTACTATGATGACTTTTCAGTTAAAGAAATCGCAAAAATAATGGGATGTTTTGAAGGAACTGTTAAATCCAGACTCTATGCGGGAAGAAACAAACTGAAAAACAGCTTAGTTGCACAACATAACCATAATATTTCAAGGGAGGTTTTGCAGTATGAAAATAAATGAATATAAGGATGAGGAAATTAGATTAAACTTAATTCAAAAAGCTGCAGAAGCAGAGCCATCTGCTGAAATGTTTAGCAGAATCAAAAAAAATATTACTGAAACGGGGTATGAAGAAAAAATGAGAGGTAAGATATTTGGTTTTAAAAGAGGTAAGATGTCAGTAGCAGTGTTAACATGCTGTGTATTATTACTTGTTTCAACAGCGGTAATTGGAACAAACTTAGCAACAAGCTGGAAAGGACATAGTACAAATTCTCAGTATATGACCTTCCCTAGCGTGGACAGAGTTATAAAGGATGTAGGATTTGCTCCTAAATATACAGAAATGTTGCCGGGAGGGTTTAAATTTAGTCGCGGAGGCACTGGCGAGTCAGAACTTTCAGATGAAGCGGGAAATGTTTTAACCAAAACCAAAGACGTAAATTTTGCCTATACACGAGGGTCTGAGAAATCATCAATATCCTTGAATGTTTCTCAAATAAAAGAAGAATTTATAGATAATAGCTCCAGCAGCTTAGTGGATAACTATAATGGCATTAACCTGTATTATTATGAAAAAGATTATAAATTTGTGCCGCCAGCTTACGAGCTTACTGAGGAAGATAAAAAAGCTTATGAAGCAGGTGAACTGGAGATCTCATATGGATCGCCGGAAGTAAGCTATCAAAATATTAAGGGCCTAAGTTGGTACGAAGATGGGTTACAGTATATGATTATGGGCAGTGATTATAATTTTACTCTCAAGGAAATGGTTGAAATGTCAAAAGCTATCATTGATACTGACGCAAAATAGAAGCGTAAAACCGCAGGGACAATCCTGCGGTTTTTGTGATGAAACAACGCAGGAACTGCTTGGGTTACCAACCGTTTCTTTTGCCACCCTGCATAAGAATTATGGAGAAATGGGAGAATAACTGTGGAGGTGTAATGATATGACCACAGAAAAAAGTTTTATCCCTGATCCTCATGCTCATTTGCCCGAAGGCTTAAAAAACATGGTAATGAAATCTACTGAGGAAGATACGATTTACGGTCCTGACAATTTTCCTGTCTCAAGGGTGGATATGGAATCCAGCGAGGAGCTGATAGAGGAAGTGACAGAGGAACCGACAAAATTGAAAAGCAAGAAAAAATAAGTTGGGATGCTTAGGCGCATATCCATAGGGACAATTTATGGCAGTGTTTCATATTTCGTGTAATTGGCTATTCCCAACAAGGTTTAATACCTTGCAATAATGGGTAAAATTTTAGTACAGTCAGAAAGACAGGGCTCTGCCGGAGGGCAACCTGAGGGTCTGACTGGGGAACTCAAGCAATTGAAAAGGCGGTCTCAAATGGGGCTGCTTTTTCATTTTCTATTGCTTAGATTCCCAACCCGGAAAACTCCGGGGGTTCGGGGGCAGAGCCCCCGAGAAGTTATACACCTTTGCTGTCCGTCAGACGTTCCTCAAAGAAGATAGACATCTGCCCCATTATTATTCCCCAATCGCGAATTGGTAAACTCCATTTTCTCTCAATTTCCATAATGGACAAGTAGATTGATTTTTTTAGTGATTCATCGCCGGGAAAGGTGGTTTTGGTTTTTGTAAATTTCCGTAACATCCGATGAAATCCTTCTACTGAATTTGTCGTGTAAATTAGCCTTCTAACATTCTCTGGATACTTGAAATATACCGAAAGCTCGCTCCAGTTATCTCGCCATGACTTTGCTATCTGTGGGTATTTTTTACTCCATTTCTCCCCAAATTCTTCAAGATGATAAAGTGCGTCATCCTCACATGGAGCCTGATAGATCATTTTTAAATCCGCCATAATAGTTTTTAAATCTTTGTATGAAACATATTTTGTTGAGTTTCTGATTTGGTGGATGATGCAAAGCTGCTGCTCTGTTTTCGGGAAAACGCTGTTTATCGCTGTCGATAATCCGCTTAAATTGTCGTGGCATGCAATTAAAATGTCGTTTATGCCCCGATTTTTCATCTCATTGACTACAGTTGCCCAAAAGCTTGCACTTTCATTTTCGCTGATCCAAATACCTAATATCTCTTTTCTGCCTTCCATATTAATCCCTAATACTGTATAGGCACATTTGTTGATGATCTTGGCATCCTTTCTCACTTTGAAGACTATTCCGTCAAAGAAGACTACAGGATATATGCTCTCCAATGGTCTTGATTGCCACTCCATTAGCTGCGGCATGATTTTGTCTGTAATTCGACTGATCAGAGCCGGTGATGCATCTACTCCATAGATATCACGCAGGTGGTCTTCTATATCACGGGTAGACATTCCTTTTTGATACATGGCTATCACTTGGTGCTCTAAATTATTTGATTTTGTTTGATATTTCTCAATCAATTGCGGTTCAAATTCACCATTTCGATCTCGTGGAACTTTTATTTCCGTCTTTCCCATTTGCGTTTGTAACGTTTTTTTGTTGTAGCCATTCCGGCTATTTCCGCTCAGATCTCCTGCCGGGCTATGCTTATCATATCCCAAATGCTCATCCATTTCTGCTTCCAGCATCTCTTCAATTGTTCCGCTGAACAGGTTTTTCAGCATGGAATGGATGTCCTCCATGCTACTGCATTCCTGTGCCAATAGTTTTACTAATTCATTTGCTCTTTCGTTCATTGATAACATCTCCTTTATAGTTATTGTTACCAATTACACGAAATTTTAAGCGTTCTCCAATTTATGAACCGTGGGTATTGGTGGAGGCAGACAGCAGATTAAGCTGTCTGCCTTTGCCGTATTTCAGCCACTTTCTCGGCTTCTTCGGCAAAAGCTCCGACGACGCCGATGTCACGATAGTGAATTATGATTTCCTGTTCCGCCGTTCTGGAGTATCGTTCCGCTCTTTCACCTACCTCAATTTTCTCAATAAAAATGTTCAGCAGTTCACCGCTGAGTTCGGTTATCTCGGTGTACCGCCTTGCCTTATCGATAAATCGGGTGACGTTTGAGATGTAAGCCTGCAGTTCTTCGATGCGCACCGCACTCTTAGGAATTCGCTCCTTAAGGCTTTTTTGCTCTGTATTGTAATCCTCTGAGAGCATCCGGAACTGCTCGTTGGTTACCTTGCCAAGCACATTGTCCTCATATAAACGCTTGAACAATTTGCTCAGTTCGATATCCCTTCGGCGCATTAATTCTTGTTCCCTCTGCAGCCGCTCAATCTCACGTCGGGTTTCTGCGTTATTTTTTCGATTGATATACTGGATGAATAACGCCTCCTGCTGCCGTGCGAAGTGGGTCACTCTGAGCAGGTCATCCAGTACGATTGCCGCCAGATGGACTTCCCGAAGGTAGTGAGAACTGCATTTCTCTTTGCCGCGTTTTCGGTAGGTGGAGCACATGAAGTTGTTTTTCACGGCGGCAAGGGTGTGTGCCCGATGCAGGGTCATCTTCTCGCCGCAATCGAGGCAGCGTACCAAGCCAGAGAACATATCCTGTTCCTCCATGTTTGTCCTGTGCCTTTTGTGTTCACGGATGTCCTGCACGATGTCCCATATTTCCTTCGTTATCAGCGGCTCATGGGTGTTCTCAAACCGCAGATGCTCTGACTCGGGACGCTCGATCCGTTTCTTGTTTTTGTAGGACAGCGTCGTATATTGCAGATTAATGGTATGTCCGAGATAAACCTCGTTTTCCAGAATGTCAGCAATACAGGCGCTGCTCCAAGCATACGGTCTTGTGATATCCACGTTGGTCAGAATTTTGCCGGTCTTGATGTAGTAATAGTAACCAGGCGAGAACACCTGCTCTTTGTTAAGCTGCTTGGCAATCTGAGTCGGGCCTTTTCCCTCAACACAGAGGTTGAATATCCTCTGGACAATCGGCGCCACATCCTCGTCGGGGACGATTTTGCTCTTGGGGTTAGCCTCATCCTTCTTGTAGCCATAAGGCGCTCTTGTGCCTACACGCTCGCCTCGCTCTGCCTTGGACTTCACAACAGCACGGATTTTCCGGCTGGTATCCTTGGCATAGAAATCATTGAACAGGTTTACGAATGGGGTGAAGTCGTTGTCGCCATAAAGACTGTCTACGTTGTTGTTGATGGCGATGAAACGGACTCCGTAGCTTGGAAATATCATCTCTGTGTACTGGCCGACCAGCAGGTAATCTCTGCCGAGACGGGACATATCCTTGACGATAATCGTAGCCACTTGGTCGCTTTCCACCAGCTTCATCAGGTCTTTCCAAGCGGGGCGGTTGAAGTTTGTTCCGCTGTAGCCATCGTCAGAAAGGAAGAGAATGTTCTCAAAGCCGTTGTCGGCAGCGTATTTCTCCAGCATTAGTCTTTGATTCTGAATGCTGTTGGATTCGCCATCGCGCTCGTCCTCCTGGCTCAGTCTGCCGTAGAGTATTGTGTACTTTTGGTTTGCCTGTGTCATAATAACCTCCTTTTCGTTTGGCAAACCGATACGGAATGCTGGGAATGCGGATTTCTCCGCAATCCCAAGCATACCGAAGAGTTTGCCGGAAGTCTACTGAATTTCGAAAGAAAAACGCTCATATTTCAAGCTCCTTGTCGATTAAAGAGAGGAGCTTGTCCGTGGTGTTGACTCCAATCTAAAATGGCGGATAATTCCATGATAAGTGACGGATATATAGTTTTTGACGTATAAATACGGAAAAAGATCGTGGGGGGGAATTAACGCTTTAAAGGCCCAGAGTAATATAAAAAGGCAGATGGGCTTTCCCCACCCGGTAAGGGTGGGAGGAATTACTCCAGGCCTCCCACAGAGCGCTCAGGTTGTCATCCCCAAGACATTGCCCTACCCTCTCCGTGAGAGGAAAACCCATCTGCTTTAAAAATATAGAAAGAAATTAAAATGATAAAATACCGGATAAATACCTAAGGGCCGAGGCTACGGTAGCAGCATCAATAACATTTTCCATAGCGAACGTTAACTTTTCTTGATTGTAAAAGATGTCCTCTAAGGAACCTAAGTGGCATCCGGCCTGGAAATCAGGGATGCAGGCAAAGAATCCGGAACACGTTTGGCCAATAAGGATACGAATGCTGGAACGACTTTGGATGGAAATTTCATAATGGCTGCCATAAGAGTAGATGTCAGCAATACGTCCCGTCCAATTTTCTTTTTTACCATTTTCCCAACAACAGGAACATGAAAAATTCATTAAAATCCACTCCCTCCATTAATACTGGAACTCAGAAAGAACCCGTTCTAATACTTGGTGATCTGCCAATTCCAGTTGATTGGAATCCATATCAATGAGACAGTGTCGACAAATCTGATTAATGACCCTGGGAATCCCGGAAGTAAACTGATGGATACGGTTAACAACATCCTCAGGAAATAGCATCTTAAGTTGAGAAAGATTGAGATGATGCGAAATATATTCGTATGTTTGTTTCTCATCCAAAGGTGAGAGACGGTAGTGAGCGGTAATACACTGGGAAACTGCCTCAAAGGAACGAAGTTTTAAAGTATCCCTTAATTCAGGGTGGCCCACGAGGATAAGGGACAGTAAACTTTTGGCATCAATTTCAAAGTTTAGTAGGTAACGTATCTCCTTAATAGTCTGGATAGGTAAATCTTGAGCGTTATCAATAACGATGATGGGTAGGCGGTCATGAGTATCATATAAATTGACTACGGCATCACGAAACTGTTTTTTCATCCGATCCAGATAGGTTGATGGCTGTACAGATAAATAATAAGGAATTTTGCTATACAGATTTTTTGGTTTTAAATCTGCATCATTGATATAGCAAAAAAGAAACCGTGATTTATCCAGGGAAGCATCAAGAGTGCGTAAAATTGAGGATTTTCCCATACCTGGGGACCCGGTCATAACACCAAAACCTTTCGATGCTATTATGTATTTAAGACGGGCAAGAGCTTCCCTGTGCTGTGGGAGAGAAAGTAAACTTTCCGTGGGGATTTCCCGTAAAAAAGAAAGTTGAGCCATCATTTTAAATCACCTTCCAACCCGGAAAAAGAAAGGGCTTGCTTCTTAGTTAGTTTAGTTTCGGCCAGCTGTTCCAGAAAATTCAATCCAGTAACAGGAGGTGTAGAAGAAAGCTTTTTTTGAAACCCTTTCTTGCTATGACGGTGAATTTTAGCAGGTACGGCATCCTTAAACTGTCGGCCATCATAGAAAACCCTAATTCCGCATGAAAGGTCATAGGGATCGTAACGGAGGGTAACTTTTTTACCACAAAGAAAAGGTTCCACTTCATATTGATTTGTATCCACTGAGATAATACCTGTAAGAGAGACTGTCCTTTCGTCTTTCCAAAGAAAGGCTTCTCGAAGGGTATCGACAGGTGGATGCTTCAATTGATAGGAATTTCCTTCCCAACGTGACATGGGCGCTTGTTTGGTAGCAGAATGAAACTTGCGATTGTAAAACTTGTTCAGCCAAAGAGAAAAAAGATTGTTTAAATCATTAAGAGTAGAGATTTTTCCCTGCTTAACAAGGAGTTCTACCTCGGATTTAAAAGATCTCTCAACAAGTTGGAAGAACTTTTCAACCTTGCCGCGACCTTGGGGCCTGTAAGGACGGCTATGATGTAATTGAATGCCTAAAGACGCGCAAATATTTTGCAGATGATGAGATGAATAAACGGCACCATTGTCGCAATAAATACTAAGGGGAACACCATAAAGGGAAACCCATTTCATTAGGGAATCTTCCAACGCAGGGAGTTTTTCTTTCCAATAAAATTGGCCAAACACCAGGCGGGAGTAATCATCCAGCCAAGCAAAAAGATAGACCTGACGTTCCTGTCCTGGGCGGGAGGGATCAGGAAGTTTCATGGTATGATGAACATCTCCCTGAAGGATTTCTCCCCGGAACTGTGCACCAAATTTAGTGTATTGGCCATTTTTAGTGGGTAAAAGAAAGGGACGGGTAAGCCGTTCCTGACTAAAAAAATCATAAACCGTACTAGGTTTTAAAACACCATTAGGAACTTTCCCGGCCTGTTCCGGAGAGTAATAATCGTATTAATACTACGCTGCATATTTTCCCGTTTTAATTCAGCTGCAGCTTCTAGATATTCGGAGGGGATTTTACGGGAACGGCCGCGCATATTAGGCTTTAGTGCTTCGTAGCCCCCTTGTTCGTAGAGTTGGAGATAACGTTCCAAGGTACGAAGACCAACCTTTTTTCCCTCGGGCAAAAGGTTAGGATATCTACCTTCCGCAATAGACCGAAGGATGGCATATCGTTCTCCACGACCCATATTTTCAGCAGGGTGTTTGACAATAGGCGCAATGAGATCATATCTTTGCTGGGCGATTTTTCACGTTCAATCTCTTTCAAAAAAACACATCCTTTCCTGGTATTAGAATGAATAATATTCGAAAGGATGATAAAGGAAAAGATAGAATTCTGTTATTAATCATAAAGTACCGGAAATATCTGGGGAAAAAATCCATAAAATCAACAAAACTAATCTTCGGAGATCCGCCCCAAAGGCGGAAATCTATCAGTGAGAGGGCAACATGCGGATAACTACGGTTGATTGACGGAAATAAGAAAAATGAAGGCGGAAAAAAGAGGACCAAGCTTAAAAAAGAATGGCTTACATAGCATTGACATAAAAAATATAGCTTAAAGGACTAAAAAAGGATAAGTGGCTTTGGTTAGCCTCCAAATGAGAGGCTTTTTCCAATAACGTTTTAAAAGGATGTGAACTCATCGAAACAGTTGCCGGGTGGTAATCAGGAATATTGCGGATCAGAAAAATCTCTACTGATTGTTTGGAATTCTCTAAAATAGCACCGAATTTATGAATCCACCTACGGACAGTCCAAGGGGAAGGGGCTGGTTCTTCAGATAATTTTTCTATAGGTAGGCCGTCTACCAGGCGACCATAAAGAACATCCTCCAACACGGTATTAATATGCCGTTCATAACGGGAAATGAAAAAAGGCAATAAGGAATATGTCTTTCTGGTCTCGGGGCAATAAAACCGATAGACCACAACAATAATAACGGATTTATCGTAAAGGCGCAGTTTGCGCTCATAGTGGCCACAACGCCAGCACTTCTTGCCGTACAAAAAATGCCATGGGGGGATTTCCTGCGGCCCATAGATCCTTTTAGTTTGTTTCTTGAATAAGGGCTTGATCAGTGTTAAAATTGTCATGCGAAGTGTAATTTGGAAGCTGATCTATATATTTATTCAGCTTCCCCTTTTTTACCCATTTTACATGGAATATCTGCCTAATAAAGGAAAAATTTCCCGCCAAGTTAGATTAGCGGAAACACGTGGGTGTTTTGGTTGCTGTTTTCGGGAAAACCGAGCGCACGGCAAACTTCTTGCCGCCCACAATCATATGGCGGTCGAGACAGATACTGTCTGGCTGCTCGATTAATTCCGTATCCTCAAATAGAGGTAGCAGCTTATTTTCGAGTTCCGTATCAATAATACCGGCTGTTTCATAGCCGCCGTCAATGCCCGTTTTTAAGTAATGCTTATACTCATCCTCGACCTTTCTTCGCCATACCCGTGCCTTTTTGCCGCCATATTCCTTTGCGATTAAATCGAACTCCGACGTGTACGGATGACCTTTAGGGACAAGGATTATCCTTTCTCCGAACACATAGGCGTCGAAACATTCCTGCTGTGGTTTCATAAATTAATGCCTGCCGTGGCTGGTGCTTTAATAATTTTCATCATCGTCATCAACGGTGTGCTCCAAAAAACGAATATCCATATTGTGCTTGACGGCTTCGCTTAACGGAACATAGCCTCTGCTGCTGTTGACCAGATGCACGGCTTTTCCTCGCAGCTTCTGCATATCGAGGTAAGGAACCTCCATCGCCGATGCCAGAAACAGATTCACCTGCGCCATTTCAACCGCGATTTTATATGACAGCTTTGACAAATGTTCCTCCAGATTCCGTATTTCGCTGTGCTGTATTTTTGAGTACACCTCGGCGATTTCTCCGCCAAACTGCCTCAGAATGTCACGGCTTACATACTCCCGAATGGCGGCGTTTATGAATTCAGAGCGGTTATCAAAGCCGAAGCGCTTGTGGTTCTCGTCAGCCAAGCGGAGTGTTTCCGCCGGCAGCGACACAGTGATTTTCTCAATTTCTCTGCTTATATCAACACTCGTTTCTGTATTCATTCGGATGCTGATAGGCGTAGATGCCGTCGAAGCGGATGTTGCCGATGGTGTTCTTTACATCCTTCACGCACTTCTTTCTGAGCGCTTCCATACCATCACCTTTGAATCTGAGCTGGGAAGCGAAGAGGTGAGCCGCCATCGACTGCTCCACGCACATCCGAAAAAGCTGACGGCATACCCGTGCTTCGAGCTTACCAAGCTGATTTTCAAGGAACGCCAGCGTTGTCTTGTTGATGTATTCCTGGCTCGATTCCGTTTGCAGAAAGCCGAGATAAAACTCCACGGCCTTGCAGACAAACTCGCTCCTGCTTGATATTTCATGCAGCGGATAGGCTGCGTCAACCTGCTTCACCATGTCGGGATACATCCAGATTGGTACTTTTTCTTTTTTGTTCTCTTTCATAATGACCTCCGTTTCTTTTTAAAATTCCGTATGGGACTTCCGCAATAGTGCCTAACAACGGCGTTTTCTCGGCTTACGGACGTTTCATACGTCGCCTAATTCATTTTCAGGTGCACCTTTGACCCCTTGGCGAAAGTCCTTGAAACGACCCGCGTTGCGGGGCGATGTAAGAGGTGCAGGGGCGGCCTGCAGCCCCGCGCTTTAACCTGCTATGGAAATCGGCCCGTGATTCACCTACATTCGGGATCTTTTATGTTGCTACCGATTACTGTTTCTGTCCGCTGTCAGAATTCTTAGCTGTTGCAATCCTTGACCAGAAAAATGAGCCACGGTGGTTTATTTCTTCTCCGGTATGACGCCAGTGACCGCGAAAGTGAGCCACGCCGGATCACTTTTTCGCCTTCGTGGAGGAGATTCTATAAAAGTGAGCCAACTCGGTTCATTCGGGAAGGATGCAAGGGTGCAAAGTGTATAAAACATTGCACCCTTACAACCTTGAATCAGAAATCCGCCAATTCCAACGGTTTCCGACCTTCTCCGTAACGACGCCGACATTCTTCTATGCAATGTTGACCGTACGCTCCGAGATACCAAGCTCCGCCGCTCTGCGAAATACTTCCTCCGCCGGAACTGATTTTATAAGCATCTTCCTGAGCTCGTCCTCAATCTGCGCCGTCTTAGTCTGAACCGAACCTGTGCCGGAGAGAACGTCATCCACAGAGACATCACAATAACCAATCCACTGAAAGCCGTTCTCGGCGTCAAGCGAGAATGCGATGAACTCACCCTCCGGCGCAAGGCTGCTTTTGTCGTGAGCGACGATACGGACGGCAGGATCGCTTTTCAGCCTGCCTACCAAAAGCACACTTCTCGCCGCCGCACGGAAGTCGATAGAGCCGAGTCCACGGTATGAGGATTTCAATCCCTGCGCCTTGTTCATATGACCGATGAGTATAATGGCGCAGCCGGTACGGTCGGCCATAGCACAAAGCCGTTTGAATATGGGACGCACTTCATTAGCGCGGTGCATATCCACGTTGTCGCCGAGATAGGCCTGCAGCGGGTCAAGCACAATCAGCCTTGCGCCGGTTTCCTGCACCGACTGCTCCAGCCGTTCATCACAAAGATTCAATTCCTTGTCCGATTCATCAATCACCAGCACACGGGAACAGTCAGCGCCTGATGCTTCGAGTCTTGGCTTGATGGTATCCGCCAGACCGTCCTCGGCGGATTGGTAGATGACGCTGATGGGTTCCGCAGCTTCAGTTTCCTCCGGCAGAGGTTTGCCTGTTGTTAAAAGAGCAATCATCGCCAAAACAAAAGATGTTTTGCCTTCGCCTGGGTCGCCCTGTATAATCGTAACCTTGCCATAGGGGATGAACGGATACCACAGCCAGCGCACCTGCTCGGTTTCAATGTCGCTCATGCGTATGATTCTGTTTTTCTTTTTCTGCATTTTCTCACCTCCCTTCTTCTGCGCTTCCATTTTCGCAGAAGCTGTGTTAGACTGATACAGAGAATACAAAAAATTTATTTTTGTAAAAATAGATTATTTGCAAAGGAGGACAGACATGTATCCGTACTGCAAGGTTTTTATAGACAGCGATATGTGCATAGACGCAATCATGTACACCGATGAGAAGCGTCACAGCTTCAAGCGGTTCACGCATATTGGAGAAGGTCTTGTCAGCTTTTGCGAACTGGACATCAACCCGCTGGTTGAAAAAGTGAAGGAGCTTGACTCCATACCTTTGACGAATGAAAACTACGACGCCATACGCAATGGCGTTTTTGACGCTATCGAATATTTCAGGGACAAGCATGAGTACGCATATTTCTTTATGGTCGGCGCGCTGAATAACATTCTGCTTACTCAGGTCGTAGTCAAAGATGAGGATGCGATGTATAACACGGTTTTTAACGGCAGCGAAGAAGAGGATAACCAGCTGCTGTCACATCTTCGGGAGTGCATCCTGTATCTCGATTCCCTCGTCGGGCTTTATGATATATTTTCATTTGCGTTGAGCCTCTGCCTTGATAAAGACAATCATACCGACAGGCCGGTTGCGGAGCGTGTCAACGCTTTCTATTTCAAATATCCCGATTTGGGCAGCTTCACCATCTCGACCGGTTTTGCTGTTATACCAATAAGAAAGGGCTTCTTGGATTTCAAGAGGACAAAGGAAATTAACGATACCGGTATCACGGGTACGAGAGAACTGCTGGCGGCGGTGAACACAGACAGCTCCAGAGTGAATGTCCTGCCGTACTACCATGTGCAGTCATTAGACGAGATGCTGTTTCTGGAATTTGTTGAGATGCTCAAGCAAGGGATTCCAGTCAAGAGGTGCGCTCTATGCGACAGATATTTTGTGCTCATAGATAAACGCAAGCGGCAGTTCTGTGACAGAGAATATGAAAACGGCAAGACCTGTCAGGACATTGGCCCGCTGCTCCGTTATGAACAGAGCCTTGAGGCTGACGAGTGTCTGCAGAGATTTGAAACCGAGTATAACAAAGTCTATTCCCGCTTTTACCGTGCCGACGGAAAGACGGACGCCGAATTTGCTGGCAAGGATATGACACGTGATGAATTTCGCACATGGTCAAAGGCGGCATCCAAAGCGAAGGCCGATTACCAGCGGAAGCTGATAACCGGCGATGAGATGTTGAGGATTGTCAAGGCATAGTGCGCTCACAGCGCACTATATACCTCGAAGCTGAACACTCGGAAATGTAACTTATAGCTTCATATTCCTGCGTTTTTGAACAGAAAGAGGAAGCGTACTCGGTCTGGCGGGCTGAGTACGCTTCCTTTGAATTTCTTACGGAGTATATGGCTCTCCGTTTGGCTTATATGCTAGTGGGGTACTGTCCTTTGTTACCGGCGGCTGAAGCTCTACATATATGACGTCGCCGGTCGGCTCCGGCTGCTCTGACGGCGGCGGAGTTGTTTCGCGAGGTGCAGAATCATCACCACCCATGATGCCGATTTTTACGCCCGACTCATACATATCCTTAGCGACGTTTCCGCCGCCCATGATGCCGACCATTTTGTTGATGTCGCCTTTGTCGTCAACGGTCGTTCCACCTCCCATAATGCCTACCTTGTGGCCGGTAAGCTGGTCGCCGGAATTACCGACCATTGTTCCACAGCTACCACCGCCCTCATCTTTAATCCAGCCAAAGCCGAGGAAATAGATTTGCTTCTCACCATCTACGACACGAACATCTCCATTATGCGGCTCGGAGGACGATACGGCTGGCTTTGCCTGTTGCGCTGTATGCGCTGGTGCGGGCTCTTTTGTTTCTTTTTCTGCTATTATCTCCGTTTCGGGAAAGTTGCTTTCTGTGATAACCTCCGTTACAGGGGTAGGTACATCTGCAGAGATAAAAATATGCGGCGTTTCCTCTGACCGAGCCTCAATTTCGGCGTTTGTGGCATTTATTAACGGCTCGGCGGGTAATTCCTCCACCTCGGCGCTTCGTAGCCACACGGCGGCACACAGCGCGATACAGGCGATAGTTGCGAATACAGCGATTATATGCTTTTTCATAAGGCCATCTCCCTTCAAGCGACAACACTACCACAGCTTTTCGAAGATAGCTACTGAATTATGCGAAAAGTATCCTTTGAAATTGAAAAAAGTTATAACACATGCTATAATTGTCGGTAAGAGGTGAAAATAAGTGGATTTTCCCGCAAAAGTCAAAATGATACGCACAAAACTGAATATGAGCCAAGAAGATTTGGCCCGCGCCTTGAATGTAAGTTTCGCCACAATCAATCGCTGGGAGAACGGCAAGACTCATCCCAACAAATTGACGATGCAGGTGTTTATATCTTTTTGTGAGCAGAACGGTATTTCCGTAAAGAAATTATTTTAGAGATAGACGGCTATAGCAATCGCTTATAATAATCGACAAGCTCAACCAAATCATGGTCGATGCTATGAATTAAAATATCGGAGGTTTATATATGCCCAAGATTGATGTGGATGCTAAAATCGAAACATGGAAAAACAAGTTGCTTGACTTGGGTAAGCGTAATCGTCTGTTGAATTATCGAGAAACAAAGCGCTCAAGTCTGAAAATACATACTCCCCAGTGCTTCGATCTGTATAATTCCTTTGTCCAGAATGAGCAGCCTCTTATTTTCCCAAATATCGAAGAGGCTCAGCTTACTTTTCCAAACATCATAAACGATAGTGATGTTGACGAAGAGGGAGACGACGAAAATTATTATCCGATAAAGACAAACCAAAGTCCCAAAGAGACTCAAAGGACACTGAAATCTCTAAGAGATAAGGCTAAGACCGCCCTTGAAGAGCAGGGTGTTAATATTTTGTACCTCTCGTTTGGATTTCTTAGGTGGTCTGAGTCTCAGGATTCAGATTATTGGTTTAATTCGCCGATTTTGCTTGTACCGGCATCGTTAAAAATCGAATCGATATCATCTCCGTATATTCTCAGTCTTCATGAAGATGAAATTGTGGTTAACCCAACTTTGGCATATAAACTCGAAAATGATTTTGGAATTATTCTCCCTAAGTACGGAGAAGGCGATGACCTTCGGGCAATCCTCTCCGAAATTTTACGCTTATGCAAGGCAAATAAATGGGAAGTTGCGGAAGAAGCAAGTTTGAGTCTGCTCTCGTTCTTAAAAATAAATATGTACAATGATTTGAGCAAACATAAAGAGGTAATTGCCTTAAACCCAATTGTGCGTACTGTAAGCGGAGACGCTTCAGCCTCTAACAAAATTCCTGATGACATTTCAGATTTTGATTATGATAAAAACCTTACACCTTCGGAAATGTTCCAGGTAGTTGATGCGGATTCGAGTCAACAAGACGCTATTCTTTGCGCCAAAAAGGGCATTAGTTTTGTATTACAGGGCCCTCCGGGAACCGGGAAAAGTCAAACCATTACAAATATTATCGCTGAATGCCTTGAAGATGGTAAAAAGGTTCTCTTTGTATCGGAAAAAATGGCTGCGCTTGAAGTCGTACATAGGAGGCTAACAAGTGCAGGTATAAATGATTTTTGTCTTATTCTTCACAGCTATAAAGCAAATAAACACGCCGTGCTTGACCAATTAGGGGAAACTCTTGCTTTGGCACAGAAAAAAGCCACTCTGAGTGATGAAGCTTATCAGAAACTTGATTTATTACAAGCCGATAAAGAAAGGCTAAATGAATACGCTTCACAGGTATTCGATGTTGTTCAGCCTCTCGGAAGATCCATTTATCAAGTAAACGGTGCCCTTGCTCACTTGGAATCGTATGACTATGTAATATTCCAGATTGAGAATATTGGAAAGGTTGATGCAAAACTCTTTAACCGTTTTATCTATCTCCTACAGCAGTTTACTTCCACGATTGGAAAGATGTCCGATGACTATAAAGCCAACCCGTGGTACGGAGCAACGGTACAGTCTGTATCTCATGAGCTTCGTTATGATGTTGGGCAAAAACTTGGTTCGCTTATACCTAAAGTTGAAGCGGCGCAAAAGGAATTAATCACCTTGTTTGATAGAATGTCGTTAGATTGGAACACATCCTATCAAGCTATTATGGACATTATTCCAGTTGTTAAGGTAGCTGGTCAAGCACCTATTGTTCCTGCTGCTTGGATTCTTGGAAGCACCATCGAACCGCTTTTTGAAGAGGTATCTGAGTGTGAAGCGCTTAAAAATAAGTTTTGGGAGAAGCATGGAGAATTGGGGGTACAATATTCAGTTATTGCTTCAAATGACGCAACTATCGAATTGTCGCCAATGAGTAGGCTGATAACAGCGGAAGCGATTGAAGATGAACTGAATCAATTGACGGAATCCATTACACATCACTTCCCCTATTCAAATATGAACGCAGATTTTGTTTCTGCCCAGGCTTTATTTAACGAAGCTCGCGTCAAGGCGAACCAATTAAACGAAATCATCGGACTAATATCTGCTTCGTTTGAGGAGACGGTTTTTGCTATTGATTACAACGGAATCCTGACACGCTACAAAACAGATTATACATCGTTTTTAAAGTTTTTTAATAAAAATTACAAGGCGGACAAAAAACTGATTCAGGCACAATTCAAGGAAATCGTGAAGAAAGTGTCTGACAAACAAGTCTTGGAACTCGTGACACATCTCCGTAAAGTCGAGGAGTTAAAACAGTGGTTTTCACAAAACCAAGGTGGTTTTGTTAAGCTCTTTGGCAATCTGATTACAGATGAGAAGTCTGACTTCCTAAAAACAGAAAATTATATATTGGCAAACTCTTCAATGTTAGGTAGCGTTCATTTGCTCAAACAGTTACTTGAAATAGCGAATAAATCGGAACAATCTGAAAACACCCTGATTGCCCATTATCAGTTCCTGTATAAAGGATTTGATACAGAATGGGAGCATATACGTAGTTCGTTAACTTGGGCGGCCACTTTCAGAAATTATGTCGGCCAGCTAAAACTAAATTCCCGTTTCGTTGAATCTGTATGCTCTGGAGAAATACCGTCAAGTAAATATACAAATATAATAAAGCAGTTGGAAATGCTCACGGAAAATCTCGATAGTGAGTTTCTCTGGTTTATTGGATTATTTGAAAATACTAACCCGTTCAAAGTTATCCCAATGGCAGAACTCCAAGACCGCTTAATAGCTTGCCAAAACGGGCTGGCATTGCTCGAAGAATGGATTGACTTCCGTACTGCAAGAGAAAACTGCAGAGCGGAGGGACTGGCTGACTATATAAGTAAAATTGAAGAACTACATATTGAGGCCTCTCAAATAATACCCGTGTTCCAGAAGCGTTTTTTCAGGCTCTGGCTTGATGCAGTATTACCAAATTATCCGGCTATTTTAAACTTCCGGCGCAAAATGCATGAAAATGCTATCGATGAGTTCGCACGACTGGATAAAATTCAGTTTGAAATAGCAAAAGCTCGAATCAGGAGCAAACTCATTAATGACTTGCCTTCTTTACAAAGGTTTACAAACGGTGTTGATGAGATTAGCATTTTGAAGCGGGAACTCGGCAAGCAACGTCGTATAATGCCTATTCGAAAACTTTTCCGAGAGATACCGAATTTATTATTGACCTTAAAGCCGTGTTTGATGATGTCCCCGCTTTCCGTAAGTCTGTTCCTCGAAGCAGAAACATATCAGTTTGATACCGTAATCTTTGACGAAGCGTCTCAGGTCTGTACCGAAAACGCAATCGGTGCTATTTCACGTGGGAAGCAGGTAATAATCGCCGGAGACAGTAAACAATTACCGCCAACAAACTTTTTCTCTGCATCAACTTCATCGGATAGTGATTTTGACACAGATGATGAAAACGAATTTGATGACACCGGTGCTTATGAATCTATTCTTGACGAGGCAGGACTTTTACCAGAACGTACGCTGCTTTGGCATTACAGGAGTAGGCACGAACATCTTATTGCTTTTTCAAACACAAAAATCTATAAAAACAACCTCATCACATTCCCTGCAAACATTGATAAAATGCCTGACAACGGTGTCGAGTATGTGTATGTTCGCGATGGATTCTATGACCGTGGCGGGAAAAAGGGAAATGTAATCGAAGCAAAAAAAGTAGCCGAAATGGTCTTCGAACACTTCCGAAAACACCCTAACCGCTCTTTGGGGATTATTGCTTTCGGTGAAGTTCAGCAAATGGCAATAGATACTGCTATTCGTGAAATGCGTTTGAGGAATCAAAGTTTTGAACATTTTTTTAAGGAAGATTCGGATGAGCCATTCTTTATAAAAAACCTTGAAAACGTTCAAGGTGACGAGCGGGATACAATTATTTTCAGCATTGGATACGCAAAAGACTCTGCCGGTGTTTTTCGCATGAATTTCGGGCCTCTAAGCAAATCAGGCGGCGAGCGCAGACTTAATGTTGCCATTACCCGTGCCAAGTATAATGTAAAGCTTGTCGGCTCAATTTTACCAACCGATATTGATGTCGAAAAAATAACATCAGATGGGCCTAAATTGCTTAGATCATATATCGATTTTGCCATTAATGGAGTAGAGTCACTTGCACGTGAGACTACTGAATTTGATGTAACCGAACACGACTCACCATTTGAAGAAGCAGTATACAATTTTCTTGACAGAAAAGGCTATAAAGTTGCAACACAGGTGGGTTGCTCTGGTTACCGTATTGATATGGCGGTAAACCATCCGAGCCTCAGCGGAATTTATGTTCTTGGTGTTGAATGTGACGGAGCCGCATACCATTCTGCAAGGACTGCACGGGAAAGGGATCGTTTGCGTCAAGAAGTTCTTGAAAATATGGGGTGGAATATCTATCGTATATGGTCAACCGACTGGATCAAAGACCCACGGACTGAAGGCGAGGCACTTATTGCCGCAATTAATGATGCAATCGCTAATTATGGTGATACTTCAAAATTTGAGTCTTCAGTTGATATGTCAGACGATGAGCCAGAAGCTGACGACTTTGTGTCTGTTGATAAAAAGGAAGTGAGTATTACCGAACAAGTAAATCCTTACGGCTTTGCAGAAGCGAAAACAACAAGCTTAAACACATTGCCACGCAACTCCAGCGGATATTTGGACATAGCTGATTGCATTATGGCATATGTGAATAACGAGTATCCTATGCATTATGAATTGCTCTGCCAAAGGCTTGCGCCGCTTTATGGCAATGAAAAAGCAACCGTAAAAGTTAGGCGAGAAGTCGATTACGGCATAAACCGGTTACGCAATAAAATTATCAAAAAAGGAGACTTCCTCTATCCTGCTGGATGGCAAAAAATCATAGTGCGAGTGCCTAATATGCGTAAAATCGGCCATATTGCAGTAGAGGAAATTGCAGAGGCTATGAATACTATTCTCCAAATCGCTGTTGGCAGTTCGCGAGAAGGACTTTGCATAGAAACAACACGAGTCTACGGCTGGCAGCGCATGACACAGGGTATTGGTGCCTCAATGTATGCAGCCTGTGATTTATTGATAAAACAGGGTAGAGCGCAAGAAATTGATGGGAAGATTGTGCCGAAATAGACCCCCAACTCTCGCGGTTGATTTGTAGCCGTTAAATCAGGTCAAGAATTGAGCAGAGTGGCGCTATGGTCTTGCGGGACAACGCCTACATTGCCATTTCCGTACCGATTTGGAGTATGGTTCAATAAGTTTCCATATTAAAAATATGCTTTCAGCTGCTTCTTTGCTGCTCTTGCTGAATTACCTTATGTCGACTAATACGCGGTTAATATTGCGGATTTCTATAGGAGCTAAGTTTTGATACTGCTGGAGAATAGCATCATACAAAGCGCCGCCGTATTTTGGGGCATCAATAGTTATAGCTGTAAAATATTTAATCTTTTGTGTACCGAACCCATTACGCCCGATGGCATGGAGTGTTAATGCAGGATTCAATATCGAAGAACCCCTCATCGTTACAAATTTTCTGATTACGGTATCCCATTTCAAATCTACAGCCCGTAAATCCGTCTCATCCCAATATTTTTTTGCTGGATGGCTCTTAGGAAATTCCGACTTGGAATAACCATTATCTAATAAACCCTTTACCTGAACTGCATGGTCAGGCTTGAGAAAGTTAAGCGTTTTACTTGAAAAGCCTTTTTTTGTAAAATTGTAGGTCATGTCATGAGGAATAAAGGTATCCTCGATACAGTTGCATGAATAAGCGTCGGGGTCGTTTACGTTCGGATTCACGATAGTCGAGACAGTCCACGTTATGGTGATATTTCCTTTAACATCATTAATTTTGGGAGCAAAAATAGGCAATCTGACTGTTTGCGAAGAATCAAGTACACCAGAATAGAGAATTGTAACTTTGTTATCTTCGCAGTTAAGAATATCATCAACATTATCAAGACAAAATCCAAATCCCTGTTCATCCTGCGTTAATGTGTTACACTTTTGAGCGGTGTGAATTAATAAAGTGCGACCGATATGAGGAATAATTCCGTCGCTCTTAGCCATTAGCTTCCCAATTTTATGTACTGCGAACGGTGATGCGAAGCTTGTCCCTGCAGAGGTTGATAAAGTATTGGGAGCTGCTCCGACTAACACAAAGGGTCTATCAATGCTTCCACCAAACTCAAGTATATCGGGCTTAATTTTGGCACCTTCTCTGCCTCCGCCGACACAACTGTATGATGCCCGTGTTTTTGAGCCGTCAGCGGCAAAGGTGTATGCTCCGATACCCATCCCGTTAACCATATCCGATGGTGACTGAATTCGGTTATGTGGATAATCACATTCGCCATCATTTCCAACTGCGACACAGATTAAAGGGTTTATATCACCATCGGCAACTTTATAGGTCAAAAGGTCGAGGACGTAGGTGAAGCGACTTATGCTATCATCTACAATCGCCCCCACCGGGCCGAAGGACAGGTTATATAGTTTGATGTTGGATTGTCCTGTTATAACATTTTCGATAGCATCAATAGCCTCGTAAAGCTCTAAATCAAAACGATTTTTTATGGGCAGTACACGATAGCTCTCAACGGACACATGCGGTATTTCCAATCTATCTGTTGAACTACGCCCGGCAAGGTTTCCATATAAAACAGTTCCACAAACACCAGTACCGTGTTCTACGCAACTGGCATCCTCTGGCTCGGAAACACAATCGATGGCGGTCACATATTTGGACAACAAAGGCACGCTTTCGGCGACACCACCATCAAATACACCGACTGTAATCTTTGACTTTTTCTTTGCATCTGGCGCTTGAGGTGCGCTATTTGAAGGTAGTGTTCTGATAGGTGCAATACTGACCTGGCCCATTGGATGAATAGCTCTCAAAGGGTTTAGTGCCGATATTTTTTCTACTTCATCTTTGGAGCAATTTGCAGAAATAAAGGTTGGACCGCCGTCGTAACTGCGAATAATCATACGATCTTCTGGTAATTTGCTTGTGCTGCGAAAAAGAGAAATCATTTCATCTGTTTCGCCAGCCATGGGATGCAATATTATTTCAACGGTTCCAGAATCCCAATCATCGGGAAACCCCATAATTTTTTCATCCCGAGAAAGCAAATCCATGGAGCGAATGGAGCCAATCTGATTTCTCCATGATTCAACATTATCCTTGAGGCCTTTTTCTAAAGTGGTTTTCAAGTTGCTTAGTCCCCGATCCGTTGCCTTAACAAAATAAAGCTTAGCATCTGTATCTTCTTCAGATTCAATTCTATATTTCCTACCGCCGACTATTTCTAAGCTCCCATCACCAGGGATAATTGAAGTAGGAACGTAAGATTTCGCTTCAAATTTTGGCTCCATACGAACGCATATTACTTTTTCGTCCAAAAATATTTCTTCCTGCTTCTGTACCTGCTCAAAAATATGATCGATATAGCGGATCATATTTTGTTTTGCAATTGGATACTCATTAGGAATTTTCTTTTCCATAGGACGGGTCTTCTTCCTGATTGGTTCAACATATAGCTCGCCATTAGCGATTATTGGATGTTTTTCATTCGACATGCTCTTCATCCCCCTTTCTGTTTACACTGAGATATCTTGAGACAGTGGTCGATGGTATTTGTGTTATCATCGAGATATCTCTTACGCTCAAGCCGGAAAATTCTTTTTTTAGTAATCTGCAGATATTGGTTTTGTCTTCTTTTGTTGCTAAGGGTTTTATTTTATATAATTCCGATAATGCAATTATTTGAAGAGGTTCGTTCGGACTCAGGAACGCCCTCCGTTTCATATGCTCGCTTAGTTTACATATATCTGCGGCATTTATATTTTTCGTGTGCTTGACTAAATAATCCAAAGTATCCTTTCTCAATTCATCTCCGAATTTCCCGAGATGCCTTATTAACAAAGAGCGACGCTCGCGTTCATCGGGCATGGAAATAGTTAAGGTTCGGTCAAATCGCCTCCATATAGCTTTATCAAGAAGCTCGGGATGATTGGTGGCGCCAATGATCACACAGGAGGAAGGACAGTCTTCCAATTCTTTTAATAACACATTTACCAAGCGTTTTAGTTCACCTAAATCGCCAGCATCATCTCTCCGCTTTGCGATGGCATCCAATTCATCCAAGAACAAGATTGTTCTCTGTGATCTTGCGTAATCGAAAATGTTTCGGATATTTTGACCAGTCCTACCAAGATAACTTGAAATCGACGATGCCAAGTCAAGCGTTATTATTGGCGTGTTTAATCGGTATGCAAGCCAATAAGCGATATAAGTCTTGCCGACTCCGGGAGGGCCATCAAGCAATATACTGTTAGGCGGAACGATATCTTCTCTCAGAAAATCTTCGAGGATTTGTCTTTCCTTGATAAAGTCTTCAAGCTGTTGCCTGATAAAATCCTCTAATATTGGATCGGGCATTTCAATCGGCTCTTCGATTTTTACAAGGGAATACCTTGTTTCCTTATCAACGGGCAACGGCTGCAAATCAATTGAGCGGGTTACAGGGCTATCGAGTCTTGAGTAGGCTAATGCTTTTGTTATTTCCTCGGCGGCAGCGGGGTAGTCCTTTTTTATTTTCCTTGCAATCATGAGCGCCGTTGCCTCAATGTTCTTTTTATCAGCTTCCAAGCTTGAACGGACAAGTTTGGGTATTAAATCAAATGCATTCATCTGTTCCACTCCTTGCGATTATTTAATTTTGGCACAGTTATATAATAACCATAATTCAAGAATATGTCAATAGATATTGTTCCATTTTATAATATAAATCAAAAATGGCACAGAATATTCGAAGCAGGACAGAGGCGAGTATAGTCACAAGTGAAAATAAAATAAGCGAGGCAATATCGTCACGATGTGCCTCGCTTGTTCCATTTCCGTATCGGTTTGGGGTATGGTTCAATAAGTTACCCTATTGGAACGTGCCTTTTCCCAACTTTTTTATTTTTTTAGCTGGGAAGATCTTTCTCCTGACTATGACATCCAATCTGACCACTTAACTAATGCTCAGAATGACAAACATGAATGGATGTTTCATATTGTAAAGACAGTCACTTCATGGTATATTTTTAATGGTATTAAAATAATTAATAAAAGGGGGGAGAAAATGACAAGCGAAAACAATCAATCTTCTATTGCCAATCCATCACCACTTGGACTCTTGGGGTTTGGCATGACCACATTGCTGCTGAACCTACATAATACTGACATCATACCTTTATCAATTGTAATTGTAGCAATGGGTTTCGCTCTTGGCGGGTCTGCCCAGATAATAGCCGGAATTATGGAATTTAAAAAAAATAATGTATTTGGCGCAACTGCCTTCACTTCTTATGGCTTTTTTTGGTGGTCTTTAATCATGATCTGGATCAATCCATTTCAGGGAATTGCAGCTGCAGATGAAAAAAGCATGGGATTTTATCTGCTATTATGGGGTATCTTTACTTTAATGATGTTTGTAGCTACACTGAAGCTTAGCCGTTCATTGCAATTTATCTTTCTGACCTTGACAATGCTATTTATTCTTTTATCAATTGGAGATTTTACCGGAATTCATTTTATTAAAATTTTAGGTGGTTGGGTAGGAATAGTATGCGGAGCTTCAGCAATTTATACAAGTCTTGCTCAGGTTATCAATAACGAATATGGAAAAACAATGTTACCACTTTAGTTTAAAAAACCTGAAACATAAAAAATGAGCAGCTTTGGCTGTTCTTTTTTTATGCTTTCTGATAAATTTTGAATATGTATTTGCCCTTTCTTAACATAAAACACAGAATAATTCTCCGGTTACATAACCCAATACCCCAATTAATTTTGCACCTCAATGCTTCCCGGGTAAATATTTTGGCAAAAAAACAGGACAATTGCCTCCTCTTGTCAAAATAATTGGCCATACCCGTTTCTTGCTTACTTATGAACACAAGCATAAAAACAAGCATATGAACACACGCATATGAATACGTTAAAAATTATTCCCGGATATTTAACGGTTAAGGAATCCAGCAGGTAGCCGGAAAAGTACATTTCGTATGTTTTCGTATGTTTTTGAAGAAATTGGATTGGAGCCATCTTATTCAAGGAGGTGCGGACTTGAAAATGAAAAACCCAAAACGGCTTGGAGGCCGCTGGATATGGGTATGGTTTATCCTTTTATCCTTATTTATCGGGTTGGTTCTTGCATTGTTTTCCGGCAGTTTACAAATCAAACGAAATATCCACGCTGATGCCTCTTTGGACGATTTCCGGGGGTATATGGATGAACGCATCCCCGCTTTAATGAAATTGTATCAGATTCCAGGCTGCAGCATCGCACTTGTGCGTGATCACGAAATTGAATGGACTGAAAGCTTTGGTTACGCGGATGTAGAGAAGGGAAGAATCCTGACCACCGATGTCCCTATGAGCGTTCAATCCATCACCAAATCCGTTACGGCATGGGGAGTAATGAAGCTTGTCGAAAAAGGTTTGATTGATTTGGACGCACCTTTGTCGGTTTATCTGAAGAGCTGGAAATTTCCAGAGAACGATTATCCGGTGGAAAAAGTTACAATACGCCGTCTTTTAAATCACAGCGCGGGGTTGCCCCTGGGTGACTTCACCGACACTTATGCCCCCGGAGAAGAAATGCCTTCCCTCCGGGAAAAACTCACCCAAGAAGCGATTTTGCTGCGCGAGCCGGGAGCGGGGTTCTCCTACTCCAATGTGGGCTACAACCTGCTGGAACTCTTAATTGAGGAGGTCACGGGGCAAAGCTTTGCGGAGTATATGCGCTCAGAGGTGCTTCTTCCCCTGGGCATGGAAAGGGCTGCCTTTGCTGTAGACGAAACTATGGCCCAATATCCCCCTACGGGATATACTCTCGATGGAAAGCCGGTGCCGGTTTACCTTTATCCCACAAAGGCATCAGGGGGCCTTTTTGCCACGGTTGAGGATATTGCCCGGTTTGCGGCGGCGGACATGCAAGAAAATCCGGTACTAAGGGCTGAAAGTGTCCGGCTGATGTATGCACCTGAAAGTGAAGTTCGTAAAATCGGAATTTACGGACTGGTGTTTGACGCTTATGGATTGGGGCATTGTACCGAAACGCTGCCAAACGGTGCCCTCTCCGTTGCTCACGGCGGTCAGGGTAATGGCATCATGACCCACTTTCAAGCTGTGCCGAAAACAGGTGATGCCTTTGTGATCCTGACCAACAGCCAAAGAAGCTGGCCGTTTATATCCTATTTACTCAGCGACTGGGCCCAATGGCGTTCCTTCCCCTCTGTCGGCATGAGAAGAATTATTTGGGGGCAATACGTATTGAGTGCAGTAATCGGGATGCTGGTATCCGCGAGCCTGCTCATTGTTTTAAGCCTGGGTTTGAGCTTCGCTCGACAAAAACGAACCGGTATCAGAATATTTCGGATTGGCTGCGCGCTTCTTTTGCTGGGAACATTGATCTGGGCCGCCTGTCAGAAGTATTTATTTATATCCTCGGTCTTTCCGGTTTTGTCCGGATGGCTTGGGGGTGCGGTATTTGTGTTCGCCATTTTTTTATTCATATCGGCATTGATACCATGCCGGAGTCATATTCAAAATGTAAGGAGCTAAGCACATGAAGCTGTTACATATCGCAGATTTGCATATCGGCAAACGGGTCAACGAGTTCAGTATGCTTGAGGATCAGAAATACATACTGAAGGAAATCCTGAAAATTGCAGATGAGCATAATCCCCTGGGGATCATTATGGCCGGGGATATTTATGATAAAAGTGTTCCTCCGGGCGAGGCGGTTGAGGTACTGGATGATTTTTTGACGGAACTGGCGGCCAGAAAGATTCAGGTCTTCATCGTCAGCGGAAATCACGATTCCCCGGAGCGGCTGAACTTTGGCAGCCGGATTATGCAGCATACGGGGGTCTATATCGCAGGCACCTTTGACGGCAGGTTGAAGCATATTGTCCTTAATGATGAATTCGGTCCTTTAAATATTTATCTTTTACCCTTTATCAAACCGGCTGTGGTAAGCCCGCATTTCCAGGACCAGGATATCCAATCCTATGAGGACGCGGTAAAGGCAATAATTGATCATGAAAAAATCGATCCCCAGGAAAGAAACATCCTGGTTGCCCATCAGTTCATAACAGGGGGCAGTAAGGAACCGGAGAGATGTGATTCCGAGACAATTTCTCTGGGAGGATTGGATAATATAGATGCCGCCGTGTTTGATGTTTTTGATTATGTAGCTCTGGGGCATTTGCACGGACCTCAGTCCATCGGCTGGGAAACGGTTCGTTATGCCGGTTCACCCCTGAAGTATTCCTTTTCTGAAGCACGCCATCATAAATCTCTGACCATGCTCCAGCTAGGGGATAAAGGAGCCTTGGATATCGGGACCGTTCCCCTCCATCCCTTTCGGGACATGAGAGAAATCAAGGGTCCCCTTCATGAATTGATTGGAACTCACGGGTCATCTCCGGAAAATGATCAGGATTATATCCGGGCAATTTTAACTGACGAGGGTGAGTTGTATGATGCCATTGGACAGCTGCGCCAGGTTTATCCCAACATCATGCGCATCGACTTTGATAACAGCAGGAGCATAGAGGAGATTAACTCAAAATCTGCTGCTTATGGGGATGTAGCACAAAAAAGTCCCTTGGAATTATTTGAGGAATTTTATCTCAAGCAGAACAACGTGGAAATGACAGCGGAGGAACTTGGTATGATGGAGGAAGTTTTTGAGGATGCGGGGGGTGCCGGGAAATGAAGCCATTAAAAATAGTGATGAGTGCCTTTGGGCCTTATGCGGAAAAGGTGGAACTTCCTCTCACTCAATTGGGGCAGGAGGGCCTTTTTTTGATCACCGGAGAAACGGGAGCAGGGAAGACCACCATTTTTGATGCCGTCGCTTTTGCTCTTTTTGACGGTGCCAGCGGTTCGGTACGTACTGTGGATACCTTAAGGAGCGATTTTGCCAGACCGGAGACGAAAACCTATGTGGAACTGGATTTCTTGCATAAGGGGCAGGAATATAAAGTGCTGCGCAATCCTAAATATGAGAGGCCTAAAAAAAGCGGCACCGGTTTCACCAATGAGAATGCTGATGCCACATTCTACTATCCTGACGGCGGGGTAGTAACAGGCAACAATAAAGTTACCGAAAAAATTGTATCACTCTTAGGGATCGATTATAAGCAGTTCAAACAAATTGCCATGATTGCCCAAGGAGAGTTTTTGAAGCTTCTCCTTGCGGAAAGCAGCGAGCGGGCGGGGATTTTTCGTAAGGTATTTAATACGGATATTTATCTCTCGGTTCAGGAGGCCTTGAAGAAAAGAGAGAAAGAACTAAAAGGCCGATACGAGGAAAAAATACGGAGCATTTTGCAATTCATGGACGGCATCATATGTAATGAGGAGCATGAGGATTATGGGGAGCTTTCCGGACTGATAGCTAAGAACAGTGTCCACGGAACAGAAGAAGTCATTAAATTGCTTCAGGGGTTGATTAAGGAGGACAGATCCATCTTCCAAGCGGCTAAAATGCAGTCTGAAGAAATTGACAATTTGATTATGAGAAAGGCAGCGGAGCTTAAAGAAGGAGAATATGTAAATAAATCATTTGCTGCTCTGGAACAGGCGGAAGAATCCCGGCAGGAGCTTTTGAACAAGGCAGAAGAAATGGAAGAGAATGAAAAAGCAGCCGGAGCTGGGGAAAAGGCCCTCTATGGGGTAAAACCCGTTTGGGACATCTATTTGCGTGAGAAAAAGGCTCATGATGAACTAAAGAGCGGAATAGAAAAACTGAGTACGATAATTGAAAGGCAAATCCCGCAGGTGGAGGAGCTTCATTATGCCTTGCTGGCAGAGCAGAAAAAGGAACCCATCAGGGAGAGGTGGGCCGGTGATTTGATGAAGCTCACGGAAACCCTGCCCCAATATGAAAAAGTAGATAAGCTGAAAAATGAAAAAGAGAACCTGGAAAAAGATTTGAAAGCCGCAGAAATTTCCTTAGCAGCATTGAAAGCTAAGCAGGAAGAACTGTCGGAAAAGAAGGACAAGCTTAAAGAGGAGGAAGGTGCGCTGAAGGACGCGGATATCCGGCTCTTGGAGTGCACCAATTTACTCATCAATCTGGCCGCTGATGAAAAACTCTTCAATGCTATGATCACCGACATGGCTGTTTTGAAGCAGATGGAGACGGAGTACCAGGAATTGCAAGGATCCTTCCTAAAGGCGGAGAAATTATATCAAGGGATAAATGAGGAATACATAGAAAAAGAGCATGCCTTTTTTCGGGAGCAGGCAGGTATTTTGGCAGAGAGTCTGGAAGAGGGGTCTCCCTGCCCGGTGTGCGGCTCTACCCAGCATCCCAAGAAGGCCGAAGCGACAGCAGATGCCCCCAGGGAAGCAGACATCCAAAAGTTGAAAAGCCAAAAAGATAATAAACTGAAGGCCATGCAGCTGGCCAGTGAAGATGCCGGCCGGAAAAAATCCGAAATAGATACATCCCGGACTCATTTGATGCAAAGGGGCAAAGAACTGTTTGAGGAGCACACTCTGGAAATTCTGGGAACGCCGGAAAACTCGGAAAATCATGAAAATTCGAAAACTCCAAAAAATATCCCGGAGTTGGAGCTGATGACAGTAAGAAGTCTTACCCAAACCCTGGAAAATAAGGGTAAGCAGACTGAGGCAATAGGGATCCTGGAAGCCCAATCAAAAAGAAAGGTAGCCTGTGAGCAGGAACTGGGGCAGCTGGAGGAGACGATTCAGAAAATTAATGAATCTTTCACCGGGCAGTCAGAGGAGCGAGGCAGCCTTCTTGCAAAAGTGAGCAGCATCAAGAGTGAAATCAATACTCTCCTAGCCCTATTGGAACACCCCTCCCTGGAAAAAGCTCAGGAAATAATCGGGTTTACCGCAGAAAAACTTAAGGAATCAAAAAGGATGCTTAAGGAGGCAGAAAACCTCTATCAAGAAAACAAGGGTGCACTGGACAAAAATAAAGCATTACTCCTGGATCAGGAAGAGAGATTGAAAGGGGCTGTCCGGACAGCAGAGAATGCTTGGGCAGATTTTACAGGCAAATATCAGGAATATGGCTTTAGGGATGCGGAATCTTATCATGAGGCACTGCTCCCGGAGGAGAATCTTTCCCAACTGCAAAAGAGTATTGCCGACTATCGGGAAGCCTGCAAAATCACCAATGGGGATATCCTCCGCCTCAGGGAAGAAACGAAAGATAAGAAACCTCAGGATCTTCAGAAGATCCTGGAAGATCAAAAAGC
The DNA here is from genome assembly GCF_002224645.1 of Dehalobacterium formicoaceticum. NCBI lineage: Bacteria > Bacillati > Bacillota > Clostridia > Eubacteriales > Peptococcaceae > Dehalobacterium > Dehalobacterium formicoaceticum. The sequence continues at coordinate 2,419,017 of NZ_CP022121.1, forward strand.
ATGGCAACTGAAAAAGGCTGCCTTGGACGATCAGGCGCAGCGGGTTCTGGGCAGGCTGCAAAACAACGAGAAAACGGTGCAATCAATTGTCAGGATTGACGGAGAGCGCCGCCAAACGGAAAAGGAATATCTGACGGTGAGCGGCTTAGCGAAAACTGCCAATGGGGAGCTTGCCGGCAAGCAGAAGCTGGCCTTTGAACAATTTGTCCAGGCATCTTACTTTAACCAGATCATCCAGGAAGCAAATAAGCGGCTGTCGGCGATGACAGGCGGAAGATACGAGCTGCTCCGGAAAGAGAACGCCACGGACCACCGGTCTCAATCCGGATTAGAGCTTGATGTATTGGACAACTACACCGGAAAGATCCGCACCGTTAAATCATTGTCCGGGGGTGAGTCCTTCAAGGCGTCTCTCTCCCTGGCCTTGGGCCTTTCTGATGTCATCCAAAGCTATGCCGGGGGCGTGGAGATTGATACCATGTTTATTGATGAGGGTTTTGGAGCCTTGGATACTGAATCCCTGGAGCAGGCCATTGTCACCCTAAACAATTTAACCTCAGGGAACAGGCTGGTAGGGATCATCTCCCACGTCAATGAATTAAAGGAAAGGATCGACAAAAAAGTGATCATAAAAAAGGGCATGCTGGGCAGCTCTATTGAGTTAATGGGATAGTTTACTGTGACAGATCCTCTTTGAGAGATATCAAAGCAGGTCATTTGTCGTTTGAAAAGCGACCGGCCGCTTCATCGAAATTGCTACCCCTAAAACATAATAAAACTGAGATTGGGAGAAATCAATATGAAAAAAGTAAAAATAACGGCGATGAAACAAACAGTTTATCAAGACTTGATAGATAAATATGAAAATCCCATACAGCACGCTTGCAATATGAAGATTGGGCAATTTTCTGTTGCTAATGGGTGGGAAAAGCCTAAAGAAATGTGTGATAGTGCATGGGAAAGTATGTCTCCTTTTGTTATGGCACTTGCCCACGGCGGCGAAGATTTTTATGACGGGTGGATGAAGAACAAGAAGTCGGCAATGATTTCGTGTAATGACGGCTTCCGTCCAGTGAGCTTTTTGATTGAGACACTGGATGAGGATGCGGAGTAAAAGATAAATCTAATCTGGAACTGGTCTAATATGGCGTAGTAATGCTATTTGGATTTTTTCGTTTGAATATTCCTTCAGTAAATACGGCGCCACCGATAACCAATAAAGCACCAAGAACTTGGATTGGATCCAGTATTTCTCTTAAAAACAAGACTGAAAAAGCAACAGCCGATAGGGGCTCCAGGTAGCCGAAAGTCGCGACTGTTTGAACGGGCAAATTATCAATCGAAGAAAAGTACAGGTAACATCCAATCCCAGTATTGATAAGTCCAAGGATGAATATGGGAATCCAATCACCTTCCCTAACATGAATGACAAAACCCTGCCGAAAGCCTAAAAAGATAGCTACAGTTAAAAAACTGATAGTTAGCTGAAGCATGGCATTGCTCATTCCTGTGATGCTATCCGCCTTTTTATTAAAAATCAACATAATTGCATACATGATGGCAGACATAACTCCACAAAAGAGTCCCCAGGATGTCTTGCCATCGTGCATCGCCTGTGTGTTTATGAGCATAATCCCAAAGATTACAGTAACAAATCCTACAACTTTGGGCAGAGTGAATTTTTCCTTAAACAGCAGCGGGGAAAGAACCATGACAATTACCGGGCCGCAGTAATAGGCAAGGGATGCGATACCGACACCGATTTGTTGATAAGCTTCATAAAGGAACATCCAGCTTACTGCCATTGCGATACCTGATATTGTAAGATAAATTAGATGTCGCTTGTTTTTGGTAATGTCAAGTTTATTTCCTGCTAATTTAAACAAGGCTATGAGCAATAAGCTGCCGATCAATGTACGTAAAAAGATGATTTCATAGCTTGTAAGTGAAATGTAGCTTGCGACAATGCCGTTTGACCCAAATAGTAATAGTGCCAAGATGTATTTGAGGTATGATATTTTGTTGATTGCTTTTACCATATCTGTACCCTCTTTGTTGAAAAAATCATGTACTTATTGTATCATGGCCTTGTGAATTACAAAAGTGAATGTTTGTCATGTAATATATGATAAAGTCAGATGCAAGGGTGTGCTCCAATATGGATATGGGATATGAATATGGATATTCAAAAATTCATGGCTTTTATCTAGACGGTGGAATATGGCAGCTTCACAAAAGCAGCTGCGCCAGCGATTTCGTTCCTCCTTGTTCTAACACAGGTATATCTGGATATCAATGTCGAACAAAGAACCGTCCCATGTTTGCTCCCATGTTTGCTTGCCGATCAAAAATAGTTTGACCTTTTTTAGAAAAGGAGTACAATTCGGGAATGAGGGGAAAAAATCAGGGGGATGAATGAATTATATTAAAATAGCGTTTGACATTTTCTTGCATTTGGATAAATATTTGAATATCCTCATAGGACAGTTTGGCACCGGAGCATTCGCAGCCAGCGGCGGCAATCAGTATCCTTAATTCCCGTATTAAGTCAAAATAAATCTAAAAGGTGTATAAATGGTTCAAAAACAGACTTCCACAAAAGGTTTTACCATATTAAGCATCGCCGGGATTATTAACAAATTCTTGGCAGTTATTTATGTGCCTATTCTTACCCTGCTTATAGATGATTATGGCAATGGGATATATAATGCCGGCTATATGATCTATACTCTGGTTTTTGTCATCACCAACACAGGTATCCCGGTTGCTATCTCCAAATTAGTTTCCGAACAGATGTCGCTGGGAAACTATCAAGCTACCAGACGCACCCTGAAGATTTCATTAGTCATTTTGGCGCTCCTGGGGTTTTTCACTAGCTCATTTATGGCGATTTTTGCGGGACCCTTATCTAGGGCCATTGGATGGCCGGAAGCCTATTTGACCATCTTAGCCCTCTCACCGACTATGTTTTTTGCGGCTGTCTCCTGTGCATTTCGGGGATATTTTCAAGGTCGGTCCAATATGATGCCAACTGCTGTCTCACAGGTTATTGAGCAGTTTATCAATTCATCGTTGACCATCATTTTTGCCTGGTTGATGTTACGCTATGGTTATCATTATGCTGCCGTACACGGGATTAGTGATGCGCATCAGGTCAAACTGATTGCCATCGAGTTTGCTGCGGCCGGTGGAACTGTGGGGACATCTGTCGGTGCGATCGGTAGTGTGGCATATTTAGCCATCGTTTATTTAAAGAGCAGGAAATCCATTATCGATGAAGTAGACTTACAGACAGAGAAATTTCATGTGGAGTCGAAACGGGTGATCGCAAGGAGAATTCTCAGATATTCATTGCCCATAACACTAGGTGTTTTTGCAGTTTATGCAGCCAATCTCATCGACATGAAATATACGAAAAGCCGTCTTATGACAGCTGGGTTTAGCGCCTATGAAGCGAGTTCACTTTATGGGATTCTAACGACCCAGTTTCAGAAAATCATGAATATCCCTCTTGTCATTTCAACTGCTATGGCTGCAACCATCATACCCTCGGTTTCTGCCGCCTCTGCCATCAAAGATATGGGACTGCTAAGCAGAAAAATAAATGAGAGCTTGCGGGCGATCTTTTTGCTCACAATACCGGCGGCCATAGGTCTTGCTGTTCTAGCCAAACCGGTGATAACCATTTTGTTTCCCGCTAATGTTCATGGTTGGGTTCTTTTGGAGATTGGTTCTACTGTAGTAGTGCTTATGTCACTTGTACAGGTACAGGGAGCAATCCTCCAGGGAATAGGGAAGACCCATTTACCAACTATCCATATGGTTGTTGCTCTAATCTTCAAAGTAATAATCAATTACAATTTGATTGCTATTAAAAGCATTAATGTCAACGGCGCTGTTATCGGGAGTATGGTCTGTTACGCCCTGGCTGCTATACTAAATCATTTAAGCATTAAAAAACATGCAGGGGTAGAGGTATATTTTAAAAGCATTTTCTTCAGGCCGTTATCTATTTCTCTGGTGATGGGGGTACTGGTTCTGTTTTGCTATAAAGGTTCAGAGATGCTTTTCTCCGGAATCATTGCTTCGGCCTATTGGCTCAACTTAATTTCTGTTTCTCTTTCTATCGTTCTTGGTGGAATTATCTATCTCTTTGGTATGATTAAAATTAAAGGAATTACTGCAGAGGATTTAAAAAGACTTCCGGTCAAGATACCCCAACGTTTAATAAATTAGCCCAAATAAATTTATCATTCTGATTAGGATCATAAAATTTTGGCTGCATGGAGGCATAATGAAGTGCATCATGTATCAACCGCTTCTAAATTGCTGTTTGCATGAAGATAAACGGGAAATAAAATATTTTCTTTTCTGTAAATGCTTAGAAGCTGTTTGCCCACAGCTTCCAAGCTGCGTTCCTGTGCAACTTTCAGGCCGGACTCCGTAAGAACGGGCAAAGTGCCGGTCAGGATGCCTTTCGCTTTTTCTTTGAACTCGGTCAGTTCTTTTGCTTTGTACACATTTTTCCGGTCAGCAAGCCAGCCCTCATAGACCGGAATATCCCGGACAAGAGTAGGAATACCGCAGGCGAGCGCCTCCAGCACTACAATCCCCTCGGTTTCTTCCTTGGAGAGAAACGCAAACAGGTCGCAGCCGCAGTAGGCATCCCGCAGTTCATCCCGCTCCACATAACCCGGAAAACACAAATTTTCCGGCGCATTCTTAATGGCAGTGCGTATACTTTTAGGAACAAGATTCAGATTGGTATATCCAAACCAAAAGAACCGCACATCCGGCATACTGCGCGCCAGCTCCACAAAATCCAAAAGCCCTTTGCGCTCAATATAATGACCGACAGAGATAACAGCTTTGGTATCCGGAAGAAGCTGATACTTCGCGCGGAATGCGGCGCGGCGTTCTTTGCTGGGTGCAAAAAAATCCGTGTCGATCCCGTTGGTGAGACTGTATATCGGTTTTTTTATCCCATAGCTTTCCAACAGCTTTTTCGAATAAGGCGTGGGGGTGATGATTACATCGCCCAGTTCGTAGCAAAGGATGATCCAACGCCTGAACAACGGCGCGAATAAATTGGAACACTTAAAGGAGTTTCGGAAATCCTCCATGGTGGTATGTCCATAATATACAACCTTCCTGTGCTGTTTCCGCGCCAGCCAAGCTGCCACCGGCGAATCAGGGAAGACAGTATTGATATGCACCACTGCTGACGGTTCTGCCCACTTGTTGGTTGTTTCAACACCGGCACGTTCCAGCATGGCTTTTTGATGCATAATTGCTTGTCCGACACCGCTTTTTCGCACCAGTGACAGGCCTCCGGCATATAAGGTAACACGCATATGAAAACTCCTTTCAATGCATCAGAGATACGATCTGATGAAAAACCGTATTCAATCCCAAGGTATAAAGAGCTATATTGGCGGGTTTACCGAGCAGGATAACGGCGACAAAATTTTTCCAACTCATTTGGGTGGTACCGGCCAAATAGCACAAAAAATCATCCGGTGCCACCGGAAGAAAAATCGCGATTGCAAACCATTTGGCAAATTGACTCGCGTTTCCCGTCCACGTTTCATACTTTGCAATTGTTTTCTCGTTAAAAATAGAGTATAAAATTGGCTTACCGCAGTTTCTGGCAATGCAGAATGCCGTAATGGAACCAATGCAAATGCCAATATAATTGTAGAGTAAGCCTGTCCATGGACCGAACAGCAATACGCCCCCCAAGCAGCCGAGACCCCCCGGAAGGATTGGAACGACCACCTGGACAGCTTGAAAAGCGATAAAAACCAGCGCTCCGATTGCACCAAACCCTGCGATATATGCCTGCAAAGCCTCCAGAGACGTGAAAAGATGCCGATTGTAGGCATAAACAAAAAACGCGATACAAACTGCCAGGCTGAGTACAGAGAATGCGTTGATGGTTCTTTTTGTTAAGTTCTTTGACATAACATCTAACCTCATAATTAAAAAATTCATTTGTTGCCTGTATTGAAACCAGTATAAGCAAGTGGATTAAACTTTGTCTATAATAGAGTTAAACTGCAGATAAAATATTATCAATTACGCCTTAAACCGGTAGCCCGCACCCCGGACAGTCTGGATATAACGAGGATTGCTCGGGTCTGCTTCTATTTTGTCCCGCAGCCGGTTAATGTGGACGGCAACAGTGGCATTATCGCCCATGGCGTCCATACCCCAGATGCGCTCATAGAGCGTTTCGCGGCTGAACACCACGTCCATGTTAAGCATCATAAACAGCAGCAGTTCATATTCTTTATTTTTCAGATCAATTTCTGTTTCGTTCATATAGACCCGGTGGGTATTGGTGTTGATGCGGATATTGCCCATGCTGATCTGCGTTGGTACGGTCTTGCCCGTCTGCTTCAATCGGGCGTACCGTGCCAGATGCGCCTTGACCCGCGCCACCAGCACGCTTGGCGAAAAGGGTTTTTCGATATAATCGTCCGCGCCGAGTCCAAGTCCGCGTATCTTGTCGATATCCTCCCGCCTAGCTGTGACCATCAGAATCGGAATATCCAGTGTCTCCCGCAGCTCACGGCAGACGGTAAAGCCATCCATACCGGGAAGCATAAGATCAAGCAGGATCAAATCAAAACCGCCCTTTAAAGCTTTTTCCATACCGCTCTTGCCGTCCGGCGCGATCTCTACCTCAAAATGGTCAATCACAAGGTAATCCCGCTCAATGGCGGCGATGGCGTTATCATCTTCTATTATCAATATTTTTTCCATGTTATTCCTCCGCTTTTGGCAGCCAAATTAAGATTTCCAGACCGCAGTTTTCTTGGGACTTTGCCTTAATGGTTCCCTTCATGCGGTGTACCGCATTGGCTGCGATGGCAAGGCCAAGACCACTGCCGCGATGGGGGTTCTGCCGTGACTGATCACTGCGGTAAAACACCTCGAACAGATGGGGCAATGCATCCTCAGAAACACCTGGGCCATCATCACAAAGAGACAGACAATATCCGTCGTTTTCCTCCTCCAAAGAAATGTCCAGATTTCCCGTCGCCTTAGTTTTATACTTTAAGCTGTTCTCGATAATGTTTGTGAGCACACGTCGAAGATGATCCGGGTCAGCCGCTATTGTCGCCGGCACAAGTACATTTATAGAGATGATAAGCCCCTTTTCCTCGTACTCTGCGCCCAGTGCTCGTACAAGCTGCCGCACCTCATCGTCAAGCCGCAGAAGTTCCGGATTGTCCGGGTACTCGCCCAGCTCCATTTTGGAGAACAAAAAGATCTTTGCCAGCATACGGTCGATGTCCTCGGCCTTGCTCTTTATGATTTCCAGATATCCTTTTTGGGCCTGGGGCGTTTTGGCAACACCGTCCAAAAGTCCCTCCACATAAGCGCGGATCGAGGTCAGCGGACTGCGCAGGTCATGTGAGATGCCGACAAGCAATTCCTTACGACTGTGCTCATGCTGCTGTAACAGCTCAACCGTTGTTTTCAGTCGGGTAGCCATTTCATTGAAGTCCGCACATATGGGAGTAAACTCGTCTTGCAAGTCATATTCGATGCGGTACTCTAAATTTCCTTCACTGATCTGTCTTACTCCTTCGGAAAGAATATCCAGCGGGTGTTCGATCTTCTGAAACACAAATTTGGTAAGAAAGCGGTTCGTGAGCAGAATGGAGAAGAAGATGGCAAATATCAGAATAATCGCCGACAGCGCAAGGGCAACCTTAAGAGTGCCATAGGATAGTTCCGATGGGCTGGCAAAGATCGCAATGCGGTAAACGATGCCGTCAATCTCCGTCTGCCGGACATACAGCTCTCGGCTCCCGTTGGAAACAAAGCCCTCGCCGCCCAATATGTTCACGGCTGCCAGCAGGGTCTTGTCGGCATCGGTACCAATTCCATACTGATAAATATTCTCGCCGGAGGAATCTACAGACAGCGTCATGGAGCTTTGGTCAAGGGCCTGGCTAAGTCCTGACAGTTCGTCTGGTCGGCCCTCGTGAGATATATCCTTTAGAGACTTCTCGATAATCAAGGCGATGCTCTGGCTGGCCCTATAAAAGTCCTTGCTATCCCCGAAACCGATTCCCGCGCTGTGCGTAACTGCAAACCAGATTATGCCCACGCACACAAGGGCAATGAGTGTGGTGATCACTACCGGCAAGAGAATCATCAGGATATTTGAAATGACAAGCCGTTTTTTTATCGTCATATTTTTTATTGTCATATAAAGTACCGCCTTGCTGACTTATATTCTAAATTATAGCATAGACTTTTTATTCGGTTTTAAACCCAACATAAACAATGTCGAAAGGAAAGCTTGTTTTTCCCTTTAAAATAATCTATTATCCATAGTTTAAGAATAGTTTAACTTTGTTTTCGGTGGAGTTTAAGTCGGGGGATTATAATATTCAAGTAAGGCTAAAGTGAACTCGTCCAGCTAAGCTGGACATCGAGACTTCGGTGAGGGACTCTACCCCCACCGAAGCAAAAAGTGGAACTCCCACTTATAGAAGTAGGAGTCTTGAAATTGGATAAAAAGTGGTTAAAAGTGGTTATAGGTTGGGTTAGAGTTATTTCAATAATCAATAATATGGGTTAGGAGAAGTGAAATGGGCAGTGTAATGAGCTTTATAGATATTTTTTTACATCTGGATCAACATTTAAGTATTTATATAAATGAATATAGCATATTTATCTATTTTATACTATTTGCCATGTAAGCGTCAAATACTACCCACATATTCTTTTGAATCTAGCTATGAGATAATGTCTCCATGATAACTATAAGGAGGCCTGCTCATTGACCAAAGTTGAAAAGTGCCAAATGTGGAAATCCAGGGTGAATGAATTTAAATCGAGTGGCCAAACGGCTACAGCATGGTGCACAGCACATGAATTGAAGATCAATCAGCTGCGCTACTGGATGCGTAAGTTTAAGTCAGAAAGCAAGTCAGCAGAGAAGAAAATGCAGTGGCTTTCCGTGGAGATCGGCGGGTTAGAAGTAAGCGAACCTCAAGAAGCTTTGCCCGTTCGTGTAGGCAAAGCAACTATTGAAGTGCGTCCGGGATTCAATCCCAAACTTCTCTCTGATGTCGTTAAGACGCTATCAGTTATTTGAAGAAACTTTGCAGGATTCCGGAAGCGTGTCCGACCATGGGAGCAAAGCATCCAGTTGAGCCATATTTCCCAAGTCAATGTTGGGCAACTTCTCAAATAGATACGTCAAATAATGAAAAGGGCTCAGATGGTTGGCCTTTGCCGTCTCAATCATGCTGTAGATGATTGCACTGGCCGTAGCACCCTTCGGAGTGTTACTGAAGAGGAAGTTTTTTCTTCCGATTACGAAAGGCTTGATGGCTCGTTCTGCTCGGTTATTACTGATTTCCAGCCGACCATCAAGCAAGAACGCGCACAGTTTATCCCACTGCTTCAGGCTGTAATCAATGGCTTTTCCTAAAGCACTTTTCGGAAGAACCTGTCTTTTCTTCGTTCTTAACCAGGCTTCGAAGACATCAAGAACCGGTTTGCTTTGTTCCAAACGCTTGTCGTATCGCTCGTCAGCATCCAGATCCTTGAACCCTTGCTCTAGGTGAAAAAGCTGGTTACAATAATCCAGCCCTTCTTTCGCAACAGAAGATGTCTGGTCGGAGCCTTTTGGCAAGGCTTTGAGTGCATCAGAAAAATACCTTCTGGCATGAGCGAAGCAACCGACCGGTTTGACACCTGGAATGCCGTTATACCCTATATAGCCATCAGTATGCAAATATCCATTAAAACCGTCAAGCATGTTTTGCGGATGCTTACTGGCTCTGGTCGTACGATAGTCATAAAGATAGATCGGCACATCCGTATGACCTGTAGCATACAGCCACATATATGATTTGTTAGCGGCTGTTCTTCCTTCTTCACGCAGCACTTGCAATATCGTTTCATCCGCATGTAAAATCTCATGCTCAATTAGCTTGGTATGCATGCGGTTGTACAGATGAACAAGCCAATCATTCGCACCGTGAATCATCCAGTTGGCCATTGTTTGGCGAGATAAATCAATACCAAAGTGTTTGAATTGCTGCTCCTGCCGGTAAAGCGGAACAGCTAAAGTATATTTTCGATCCATCACAAACGCCATTAAAGACGGTGAGACAAAGCTACCCGGAAGCACAGGGGCAGGCATTGGTGCAGTGATCACCGGCGTGGAGATGTCATTTTTCTCACAGTTACGGCATGTATATACGTGTCGCACGTGTTTGACTACCTTAACCTGAGCTGGAATAACCTTGATCTCCTTTCGGATTTCTTTACTCATCTGATGTAAATGCTCACCACACTGTGGGCAAGTTTGTGCTTCATCCGATAAGGGGTATTCCACAGTCTCTACGGGAAGATCATCAAGCATTTTGTCGTTCTTGCCCTTGGTCTTGCGTCTTTTATATGTAATTTCCTCAACCGTTGGTTCAGATGCCTTAGGATCGGCTTCTTGTTCCGCTTCATCGAAGAAACTTAATTGATCTGGATTGGTTTTCTCGCTGGATGCACCGAATCGCCGCTTCTGGCTTAAAAGGAACTGTTCTTCGTACCATTTCAGCTTAGCGGACAACTCTTCGATTTGGTGCTCTTGAACAGAAATTTTGTCCTTAAGACTTTGTATATGTTCATCCGTTTGAGGATGGTTTGCGTCTGATTCAGTTATGTTTTCCATGGCTTTATTATATCATTTTTCGCTAATGAAAGATAGCCAAAAACCGCATAGAATCAAGGTTTTTCGCAGTTTTTATATGATGATTCTCTCGCTTATTTCCGGATTGGCACTTGCCTGATGAAGGGGTAAACCATCGAGCAGCCATCGAAATTCTCGCTGGCTGACAGCAAGTGACTGGCTATTGCCATCTGGCCACTGAAAGTGTCCTTTCTCGAGGCGCTTGTAATGGAGCCAGAATCCATCGCCACCCCATTCTAGGACTTTGACTTTGTCCTTTTTGCGATTACAAAAGACAAAAAGATGCCTAGAGAATGGATCCAAGCGGAAATGCTCTTGCACGATTACAGCCAAGCCATCGATAGACTTGCGAAGATCCGTTGCGCCGGCTGCAAGATAAACCGTGTCTACTCGGCCTAACATCATAGCCACACTCACTTCCTTGTGATTGTCATGGAGGAGGTTTTGTCCCTCTTTTCGAATTCATTATCTCATAGTAAGAAAAGGACGAATATGTGGGTTTGATTTGACGCTTACATATAAATGAATATAGCATATTTATCTATTTTATACTATTTGCCATTATATTTTGTGAAACAGGTCTTGTGTTGACACCATTCCTGCCGGGGGACTTGCTTGTATTTACTACAGGTGCGTTAGCAGCGGCCGGTTCAATAAAGGTCCTGCCGATTTATCTGATTTTTTGTGTTGCTGCTATCGCCGGAGATACCTTAAATTATGCAATAGGACATTTTTTTGGGTACAAGGTTTCTGCGCATGAAAATATGCGCTTTATAAAAAGAGAATACCTTGAGCGCACAAACAAATTCTTTAAAAAACACGGTGGTAAAACCATTATCATTGCCAGATTTGTCCCTATCATCCGAACATTTGCACCATTTGTGGCCGGAGTGGGTATCATGCCTTATGGTGAGTTTGCTCTATTTAATGTAGCAGGTGGAATTTCCTGGGTAACAATTGCATTATTCAGCGGATATTTCTTTGGCAATTTGACCTTTGTTAAAGATAACTTAAGCCTGGTTATATTGGGAATCATTGCAGTTTCATTGATTCCTGTGGTCATTACATTGATAAAAAACGAATTGGCGATAAATGAGAGATAAGTTTTTTATTCATTGCTATATGAATGGAAAGGTTAAACCTATTGACATGTTTATTAGTAAAGTTATTATGTAATTAGGGGTCAAGTGCCTCGAAACGGCTCTTAACCCCTAACTCATTTAAGATATTCTACATCAAATTTTTAGGTTTACACAAATCCCGGGACACTACCTAAATTTATAGATCAGTCATCATCTTTTGTTTAAATTCCCCAGTCCTAGTCTTTCACACGCACCTTCACTTTAAAAGAGTTATTTTTAATTTCTAATTTTTTCTTACAACCATCATCCGATTGTCTTATTCTTACTTTTAATTTATCATCACATTTATCATCGCAACTTGAATTTCTATTCTTAGTCATGGCCACCCTCCTAATATTTTTTTTACTCTCTGCCACAATCTTATTACGATATATTTTATGAAAAGGTGGACAAAAAGGTGCCGGATAATGAAAAGGCTTGGTACGGGGATTGCGTGGCCGGGTAGAACAGGGGACGGTTCTTTGTTCTAGTATTGAAAAATCTTACTAACAATAAAACCGTTAAGTCTGGATATCTGTGCCAAACAAAGAACCGTCCCCTGTTTGTAAGTATCTGTGCCAAACAAAGAACCGTCCCCTGTTTGTAGACCCTGTTTGTAAGACCCTGTTTGTAAGACCCTGTTTGTTCCCCCTGTTTGTTCTAGAAAAGGGATCAAAAGCTGGGGATAACGATAATATTCAAAATGAAAACGACAATGAAGATCTTGCCGGATATGAAGACTAAGAACTGAACTAACCCAACTCCTCCTTAGAGTGGAGTGCTATAATTAAAGTGCAGTCCAAAATCGCAAGGAAATGATATACTAAAAATACAAAGGAGCGATTTTGGATGGCAAAAAGTTACACAAAAGAGGAACGCATTGAAGCTCTAAAACTAGCTAATGAAATAGGGGCAGCGGCAGCAGCCCAACGATTGGGAATTAAAGAAGGTACAATTTACGGTTGGAAAGCCCGAGCCAAGAAACAAAAAATGGTATTTGATAGTAACGGCCGGCAAATGAGCGAAGAAGAAATCAAAGCAGAAAATGACAGACTTCGCAAGGAATTAAAACAAGCCCGGGAAGACATAGAAATACTTCAGGATGCTTTAGGTTTTTTCGCAAAAAGCCGGAGGAAGTAAAAAAGGATCAGCGGATGAAGTACATTGAATTACGCAGCCAGGAAAGAAAATGGAGCGTAGCGGCATTATGTCGGGTACTTCAGGTAAGCGAATCCGGCTATTATAAATACCTTAGAAATAAAAGTAAACCCTACAAATATGCTGATCTATTAAAACAGATTTATGATCTCTTGAAAGAAGATCCGGAAAACGCAAATTATGGAGTTAAAAGAATATATCAATACCTAATGAATAATAAAAATTATGAAGGTAGCTATAGCACTATATACAGAATATGTAAAGAAAACAATCTAATGATCCATTGTAAAAGAAGGCCAAAAGGAATAACGAAAGCCGATTCTGAGGCACAAAAAGCAGAGAACCTCATAAACCAGGATTTTACAGCACAAAATCCCAATGAAAAATGGTTAATGGATATTACCGAAATACCTTGTAAAAACGGGAAGCTCTATCTTGCGCCAGTACTTGACTGCTACGACGGCAGCATACGTGGTTTTAAAATGGATACTAATATGAAAGCCGAACTTTGCGTAGAGGCCTTTAAACATGCCTGTCGCAATGATGGGGCCAGGGGAAGCCAATTTACCAGCGGTATCTTCAGAAACACCTTAACTCAATATGGGGCAATACAAAGCATGAGCAGTGTCGGCCGTTGTTATGACAATGCTAGAATGGAGAGCTTTTTTGCCACCCTAAAAAAAGAAAAACTATATCAGATGGATACTACAAAAATGACTACAGCAGAGGTTAAAACAGTAATATACAGGTATATTTGTTACTATAATTTAAGGCGTATTTATAGTACGAACAATGGATGGCCCCCAATGATATTTAGGGGAATGTATTACCAAAATCAAATAGCAGCCTAAATTGACTTTTTAAAATATAGTCCGATTGTTTTATGAAACCCCGGTGGCCTTGACATCCACCCCACGCGTGTCGTTATTAAATTACCGACGGGCGGCTCCGAGAAACATAATGTTTCATATAAGCCCGTCTAAAAACTATTTTAACACGCTTGGGGACCCCGTCTGTAAAGGCTCCCCTTCGGCACCTAAGTAGCCCAAGTGGTAATTATCTCTGGGCTCACCAAAAAACATTAATAGTTTTCATTAATTCTTAAACATGTTTTCAATGGTGGTGCTATTTTAGAAAGAGTAAATTTCCATTTTCAATTAAACTAATATTTTATCCTTGCGCTTTTTTACTGAACCAATATTGACAAATCCAAAGAGTTTAAAAATTCAAAGGAAGAAAAGTAACCATGTGTTCCCAAGCAGTTTTTAGATCATAGTACTTTAATACTCCTGCTGTGATTTTTTGAGCGATAAGATCTAAGTACTGAGGGTCTTCTAATTTTTTTTGTTCTCTAGGATTACTTAGGTAACCGATTTCTACCAGTACAGCAGGAATTTTAGTATTACACAGCATAAAACATTTACTGTTTTTTGACAGCCTTTTTCTAATTTCGGGAACAGTTCTGAGTTCTTCCTGAATGTAATTAGCTAGCATTTTACCATTTAATGATTTCGGATGGTAAAATGCTTCTGCGCCTTCATAGGCGTTTTTATTGTTGCTGTTAACATGGACGGTCAATAGTATTTCCGCATTGCTGGAATTTATTATTTTGATTCTTTCTGTTAGGTCATAGCGTTTTGCTTCTTTTCCATGCAGACCTTTTATTGCATGGTTATAATCACCATTACGGGTTAGTACTACCAAAAATCCTTTGTTTTCAAGATGTTCTTTTAATTTTTTACAAATTATTAGATTGATATCTTTTTCCAGAACATTGCCGGAAACTGCTCCTGGGTCATAACCTCCATGCCCCGGATCTATGGCAATAATAGGGGAACCCGGTGCTTGAGCAATAATGCCATAATTGCCATAACCCGGGGAAGCTATTGCTATTTGGGATAAAATAACAAGGAAGAACATTACTGTAGTGAGAATAAATCTTTTATGCATAATTGCCCCCTTAGATTTATTAGTTTCATAAGTACTATTTGACTAATTCAGATAGGTAGACGAACTCTATTCCTTTGTTCTCCATGATTGGGATCATTTCCTGAAGAGCTTGGGCGGTTTTTTCACCGCCTAAACCGACGTGACCAATGCCTATTGCACCGCCATTGGTCAATGCTCTATCAGCTAATAAGTCTAATTGTTTTTTTATGTGTGATATGCTTTTATCATTATCGAGAAAAATATCTCTTTTAACGCAGGGTATTTTCATCTGATGAGCCAAAGGTATTATGAGGGAGTGCTCATCTGTTCCGCTATCTAAGACAAAAAAGTTTTTTTCTTTAGCCGCTTCTAGTACCGGTCGAATTAAATTTTCATTTGAACAAATTAATGATCCCATGTGATTATTGAAACCTATCGCGCCGGGAATTGCCGCTAAGTCTAAAGATGCCCTGTGTTTAATTTGGTTGGTATTCATTGTGGAAACAATGGCACCCGGACCTAACCAACTGGACTTACCTTTTTTGGGTTCCATGGGTAAGTGGACTATGATTTCGAATCCGCTTTTTGCTCCTTTGTTCGCCGCTATTTGCGAAAATTCCAGGTTAGGCATAACTGCAAAGGTCAAAGGTTTACGGATAGACATCATTTCTTCTATACCTGATTGATTGAATTGTCCAAAATCATCAATAACGATGGCTACTTTAGCTTTACGATTATTTGTATTTATCGGATTGACGCCATTTTTTTCCTGCCCTAAGGGTAGTAGAATAGTTTTTTCCTCTTTATTTACATTTTTTACATAATTAATAGGTAAGTAATAGATAAAGGTCAATACAGCTATAAAACATAATACTAAACAGGCAACAAATAATTTTTTCCCGTGTTGCTTACCCATTTTTCATCCTCTTTTCAAATAATTAATAATTATAATGGAATTGTCCACAAGTATATATTTTGCAGATTACTTAAAAAAAATAGTGGAAAGTTATGTTTAAATATTTCCTACAACTCAATGAATAAAATACAATTCCGGCTCCAGAGAATTTTCATTGAGGAATGTCTTCTTTGATGAAAGTACATTAAAATCAATGTCATGACCAATATGTTGTTAAGTCTAATTGATAATAGTATAATTATGCAAAATGGTGTTAGGCAATTATGTCGAAATGAGATAACAATAGGGAATGGTGAGGAGGCGGGCAGATAAATTTATTTAATATCATTCCGGAAGATTTTTTCAAACCATTAACCAGCAAATATATATAAAACCTTGTGAGGAAGTCCGTGGTATATGTTTTCTGCAAAAGGGCATCGCCGATGTATTTTTCATTTTGCAGAATTTGATTGATGATGCTGGTGTACCACTTTTCATGGCCTGCGCTATTCAGAATACCGTCGGCCTCAAGGCCTCGGGCTATTTAAGTAGAACAGGGAATGGTTCTTTGTTCTTGATGTAAATACCCTGTATAAAAAGCGGATTGAATGGTGTGATCAAAGGGAAAATAATCAGGGAAGAATAAATAACGATAAAGGAGCATGATAAAAAATGAAAAAACTAGTCAAAAACAATGTTTTTTGGGTCGGCAAAGTAGATTGGGAACTTCAAAAATTTCACGGCAACGAATATTCAACTCATAAAGGCTCCACTTATAATTCCTATTTGATTCAGGAAGAAAAGACCGTTCTGATTGATACGGTCTGGGCTCCTTTTGCCGGAGAGTTTGTTGATAACCTGGACAGGGAAATCGATTTGAATAAAATTGATTTTATCATTGCTAATCACGGAGAAGTTGACCACAGCGGCGCTCTTCCCGAATTAATGAAGCAGATTCCGGACAAGCCGATTTACTGCACTGCGAGCGCGGTCAATTCCCTGAAGGGCCAGTATCATCAAGACTGGAATTTTCAGGTTGTTAAGACCGGAGATAAAATTGATATCGGGAATGGAAAAGAACTCGTTTTTGTCGAAATGAAAATGCTTCATTGGCCGGACAGCATGGCAACTTATTTAACCAAGGATAATATTTTATTCAGCAACGATGCTTTCGGACAGCATTTAGCCACAGAGCAGCTGTTTAACGATCAGGTTGACCAGTGCGATCTATTCAATGAGGCTACTAAGTATTACGCGAATATCCTGACCCCGTTCAGCCCCATCTTAAGAAAAAAGCTGGACGAAGTCATCGCGTTGAACCTTCCGATTGAAGTGATCGCGACGAGTCATGGCGTTATTTGGCGGGACAATCCCATGCAGATCATTGAAAAATACGCCCAGTGGTCAAATAATTATCAGGAGAATCAAATTGTTATTATCTATGACACCATGTGGAACGGCACAAAGCTGCTCGCTGAAAAAATAGCGGAAGGAATCAGGCTGGCTGATCCTGACGTGGTTGTTAAGGTCCATAATCTTTCCAAGAGCGATGAGAACGATCTGATTACCGAGGTTTTTAAATCAAAAACCGTCGTTATCGGTTCGCCGACAATTTCAAACAGCATTCTGCATTCGGTGGCTGGGTTTATCCATCTTATGAAAGAGCTTAAATTCAAAGAGAAAAAAGCGGCGGCCTTCGGTTGCTATGGTTGGAGCGGAGAATCGGTAAAGGTTATTAATGAGCTGATGGAAAACGCGGGATTTAAAGTTGTGTCGGAAGGCTATAGAAACCAATGGAACCCGGATGATGCAGCGCAAAAGTCGGCGGTGGACTTTGGCAAAACAATTGCCGAATAATAACAGATAACATCAAGCAATTTCAAGCTGTTCCCGAGTAGAACAGGGGACGGTTCTTTGTTCTAGCATTGAAAAATCTTACTAACAATAAATCCGTTAAGTCTGGATATCTGTGTCAAACAAAGAACCGTCCCCTGTTTGCCGTCTCCCCTGTTTGCCGTCCCCTGTTTGCCTTCTCCCCTGTTTGCCTTCCCCTGTAATTTTTTTAAATTTAATCACAAAAAACAGTTGACAAAATTATGGGTTTTAGCATAAGATTTATAGGAGCTGACAATTTAATACTATAAATACTTTAAATACTTTAAATAGATCAGGCGATACACTTTTTTAGTGTATAGGGTCGGGCAGGCGTAATGCCGGCAACAGGGAAAATACCTGTGGGACTATAATTATCAACAAATTATAGACCCATGGGTATTTTTTTAAACACAGAAGGATAGATAATATAAATAGTTAGATTGACATTTTCATTGGTATTTATATTTATAGTTAGATTAATATTAGGATTAATATGATTTAAAGGTAAGGTTAGATTTAAAGAGTATATCCCCAAGGGAAATAATTGATAAGGTGGATAATTATGACTGATCATACTTATAAAAAAGTGAGACAGGTACTTTGGATTATTCTTTTTGCCAACCTGGGGGTTGCATTTCTGAAGATATTTGTTGGTAACATCATCAATAGTTCCAGTATGACCGCTGATGGGTTTCATTCTCTAACTGACGGTTCTTCTAATATCGTGGGGTTGATCGGGATACGATATGCATCCAAGCCGGTTGATGAGGATCACCCATATGGACATGGCAAGATTGAGATGCTGACAGGGCTTTTTATTGCCGGCATGCTTTTCTTTATTGGCGTAAACATCATTTTAAATGCCATCAGCAGGTTCATGAACCCTGTCGCACCTGACATTACGATGGCAAGCCTGATTGCTCTTCTTGCCACACTCTTGGTCAATATTTTTGTAAGCTACTATGAATTCAGTACAGGTAAGAAGCTGGGCAGCCCGATTCTAATCTCCGACTCTATGCATACCAGAAGTGACATCTATGTCTCACTGGGTGTACTGGTGACTTTAATAGCTATCA
Source organism: Dehalobacterium formicoaceticum (assembly GCF_002224645.1). Classification (NCBI taxonomy): domain Bacteria; kingdom Bacillati; phylum Bacillota; class Clostridia; order Eubacteriales; family Peptococcaceae; genus Dehalobacterium; species Dehalobacterium formicoaceticum. The sequence goes on from NZ_CP022121.1 coordinate 2,437,791, forward strand.
AGATTGGTTTACCTCCAATCATTGACCCGATTGCTTCTCTTGTTGTAGCTGGTTTTATTATGCATGCAGCTTATGAAATTTTCAAAAATAATGGCGAAATACTAGTTGATAAGGTAGTGGTAGATACAGAAAAAATCAGGAATATTGCTCTTGGCTTTGAGCAAGTTAAGGATGCCCATAACATTCGGAGCCGAGGTTGTGAACATGATCTTCATATCGATATGCATGTAATGATCGAGCCTGACATGAGTGTTGAAGAATCTCATAAGTTGATGCATAATATTGAAGACAAAATCAAGGAGGAAATTAACAATAATGTTCAGGTCATCGTGCATATTGAGCCTTATTATGCAAAGGTTGAAGTGCTTGACTGATTATGGTGTGCAGCCACAACATGCTTCCCCTAAAAATTGATCAAATTCAAATGAGCTCCCACTTCTATTAAGAGGGAGCTCATTTTTTCTTCAGGTGGGGTAGATATCCCATCTGAAGTCCGATGTCGACACTATTCTTTACTATGTGAGAACGGTGTTTAGTAGGTGATCCCTTTCAGCGGTGGCAGCGGGCAATTTTCCATCTGCCAGAAGTTCAACAGCACCTTGGATAGTGCCAACTTGTCCAGACGGCCGGCCACGCTCAGTTCCACGGTTTCTGCCTTGCCCTCGCGCACTTTGGGCACAAAGTCCGGGTCAATGATCACTGCCCGGGCTAACGCTGCGATATCGGTGTAACGCAAGGCATTCAACGCATCGTCCGGTGTCAGGATGCTGCCTGCCAGCATCATTGGTACTCTGCCGCCGATGCTCTTGTATACTGTTTGCGCGATTGGTTCGCCCTGACCGCCGGCGCCCGGCATAGCTTTGTAGTCTGCCGAGGAGACATGCAGATAGTCAGCGCCGCCGTCGATTACTTTGGCAATCAGCTTGACGGAATCATCCACGGTATAACCTACGTTTTCGCCATGTACTTCTTCGGGGGAGATGCGGTAGCCAACGATGAACTCCTTGCCGGCCTTTTCAGCGGCCACTTCCTTTACTTTTTTCAACACCGCCAGCGGAAAGGCCATCCGCTTTTCAAAACTGCCACCCCAATCATCGGTACGGGTGTTGGAGTAGGCTGAGAAAAACTGTTGCAGCAGGTAGTGGTTGGCGCCATGAATCTCGACCCCGTCGAAACCCGCTTCCACAGCGCGGCGCGTGGCTTGGCCGTAATCATCGATAATAGAAAGGATCTGCTCGTCTGTGAGCGCTTCGGGCACGTAATTTAAAAAAGGAAAATCAATAGCGCTGGGGGCCAGTACCTTGCCATAGCGCTGATAAGCACCTAGCGCTTCACGTCCGGCGTTGTGCAGCTGCATGATCGCCTTGTTCCCCTTAGCCTTGATGATATCGGCCAGTTTCTTCAATCCCGGGACTTTATCATCATTGTACACGGTAAGCTGGTTGGGCATGCCCAATCCTTCTTCCGATACTGCTGCCGCGTCGGTGATAATCAGAGCTCCCGTATCGTTGCGCAGTTCAAAGTAATCATAGTCCTCCTGCCCGATAGAACCGTCTTCGTTGGAGGCGAAGATCAACATCGGCGCCATAGCAAATCGGTTATCCACCTGCACTTCGTTTCCCAGAGTGATGGGTTCAAAAAGAGCTTTGTATTTGTTGTTCATTATATTTTTCCTTTCTATATGTATTTATCATTCATTATAACATTTTCCCCATTAACCATACACATATTCTATCTAATTTTCCTGTTATAATAAAGGGAGGGCTCTTGCACGAGGCAGGTGATCCGGTTTCAATAATGCAGTTGTAATCGTGCAGGGGTGTTCTTTTCAATTTATGATGATATAATATATCGAGAAGAGGCATCATGTGCAATATAGATTGTATATTAAATGATATCACGTAAGAGAGCTACCAGATTTTGAATCCAGCGGGGGTGATGTTTTCATGGAAAGAGATTTCTTTAGCAGTAACACCGTTTTACGAGAAATATTTGACCATTTAAGTGATGCTGTTTATTTTGTTGATCACCAGGGTATCATCCTCTACATGAACAAAGCAGCGGAAAAACTGGATGGTTATACATTGCAACAGGCGGAAGGTCATACGGTCACAGAACTATACGGTCTGGATACTGTGCAAAGCCCTCTGCTCCGTGTGACTGCCAGCAAAGAACCCCTCTATGACCATACTTTACGCTATGACGTTAATAACAGGGAAGTTTACAAGATTTGCAATACTTTTCCTATTGAATTTCCGGACGGCACTTGGGGAGCTTTTTCCATTCAAAAAGATGTTACCAAGTTAAAGGAAACTATTGAAAAAAACATTGAATTACAAAAAAAGTTTTTTAAATATCATGACGAAACACCAGTCAAGGGAGAAAAAGAGGGAAAGCTTTTTACATTTAATGATATTATCGGTAATCACCCCTTGCTGCAAGAATGTAAGAATCTGGCGTATAATGCGGCCCAAAGTGACGCACCTATTTTCTTGTGCGGGCGCACGGGGACAGGTAAAGAACTGTTTGCCCAAAGTATTCACTCGGCCAGCAAAAGAAAAAATGAGACATTTTTGGCAATAAACTGTGCCGCTATTCCTGAAACCCTGCTGGAAGGATTACTCTTTGGAACGGAAAAGGGTGTTTTTACCGGTGCGATAGAACGAAAGGGTCTCTTTGAGCAGGCGGACGGAGGCACCTTGTTTTTGGATGAAATTAATTCGATGCCCCTATCGTCCCAATCCAAGCTGCTCCGGGTGATCGAAGATAAGTATGTTACACCCTTGGGCAGTAAAGAAAAAATTAAAATCAACACCAGAATTATCAGTAGCTGCAATGTATTTCCCAGGGAGGCGATAAAAAAACAGCAGATCCGGGAAGATTTATTCTATCGCCTGGCCGTGATCAATATTTTGATTCCTTCATTGGAAGAAAGAAAAAGCGATGTTTTTCTTCTGGCCAATCATTTTATCTCCCAGTATAACGCCAAGTATGGTAAGAAGGTTCAGTCCATGGATGATGAAGTGACAAACTTCATTATGGATTATCCTTGGCCGGGCAATGTACGCCAATTGAAATACAGTATTGAATGTGCCATGAATTTGGTTAATGATGATGAAGTTACGATTAAGAAACAACATTTACCCTTCTATTTGAAAGAGGGTTTAGAATACGGCCATGATTCCCTTACGTTGTCCAACTTGGATTTACCGGCGGGGAAGCTTAATCCACCCATTACTGCCCCGGAAATGCCTAAAGATAATGCATCGGGGGAGGTTAATATTTTGTCCTCCATCCGGCAAAATGAGAAGGAAAAAATCATCGCCGCATTAATCAAAAATCAAGGTCACATCACGAATAGCGCTCAAGAATTGGGTGTGTCCCGACAGACGCTGGTTTACCGCATGAAAAAATATGGTATTAAATAAGAAACAAAAAATATTCAGGATATGATGATGATAAGCCCACCGTACAAGGTGGGCTTGTTTTCTTTTTCACAATATGCATCAAAACCTACCTTATTTTGCTTTTTGCATTAATTTTTATAATCGTTAAGTAATCATCCCTCAGGAACTTTGTACTATTTGGAACATTTATTTTTCTAGTGTTACCTGCCTTTAACAGCTATAATTCCAAAAATAATTTTATCATCCAACAACTTGGCATAACTTTTGCTAATATAATAACTTTAGATTTTCAGTAAAGAATAACTTTAGTTTTTCATTAAAGAAAGGAGTGTTAAATTTGAAACTCGAAATAGGAAATTTCTATGTGAAGGATATTGTTTTTGGGGAAAAGACCTCTTATAAGAGCGGTATCCTGACCATCGATAAAAAAGAAGCTTTGGACTTTATCTGTCAGGACGAGCATATCACAGAAGCCGAACTTTATATCGCTAAACCGGGAGACAAAATTCGTATGTGCCCGGTAAAGGAAGCAATTGAACCCCGGGTAAGGTTAAATTGCGGTCCCCTCTTTCCGGGATTTACCGGAGAATTAATGCCTGTAGGAGAAGGAAAGACCCATGCACTTAAAGACTGCTGTGTCACTGTCGTGGGCAAACACTGGGGTGGATTCCAGGATGGCTTCATCGATATGAGCGGTGAAGGAGCAAAATACACCTACTACTCCCAGTTGATAAATATTGTGTTGGTAGCTGATACTGATGAGGATTTTGAAAAGCATGAGCAGCAGAAGAAAAACAAGGCGTTAAGACTGGCAGGCCACAAACTGGCTGAGTTTATCGCTTCATGTGTGCAAGATTTGGTGCCGGAAGAGACGGAAGTTTATCAGTTGGATCCTGTTTTAAACAGGGATCCGGAAGTAATGAAGCTGCCCAAGGTGGTACTGGTGCTTCAGCCTCAGTCTCAGATGGAAGAAAGCGGATACAATGACCTGCTTTATGGCTGGGACACCAATCACATGGTACCCACATTTATGCATCCAAATGAAGTGCTGGATGGCTCGATTATTTCAGGAAGCTTTATGCCCTGTTCTTCCAAGTGGTCCACCTATGACTTTCAGAACTTTCCTGTAATTAAGAGGCTGTATCAAGAACATGGCAAGACATTAAACTTCTTAGGGGTCATCATGTCAAATCTTAATGTCGCCCTGGAACAAAAAGAAAGATCTGCTCTCTTTGTGGCCCAGATCGCAAAATCCCTGGGCGCCGACGGGGCGATTGTTGCGGAAGAAGGCTATGGAAATCCGGATGCCGACTTTGTGGCATGCATCGTAGCTCTGGAGGATGCAGGAGTTAAAACCGTGGGTATCACCAACGAGTGTACCGGAAGAGACGGAGCATCACAACCTCTGGTCACAATGGACGAAAAACTTACTGCCATCGTTTCCTGTGGTAATGTATCAGAAATAATTGAACTTCCTCCCATGGAGACAGTGTTAGGAGAATTGGAAGCTCTGGGCAGAGACGGTTGTTCCGGCGGCTGGTCAACAGACGAAATCCTGGGACCATCCGTCAGAGAAGACGGTTCTGTGATTATGGAAAACAACGCGATGTTCTGTGGTGATCAGGTTGTAGGATGGTCCCCCAAGACCGTCAAAGCATTTTAAGGAGGTGTAAGCTATGGCAAAAGCAATATTATATATCAACCAGTTTTTTGGCCAGATCGGCGGGGAAGACAAAGCTGATATTGCGCCTATGATCCAGGAAGGCTTGGTTGGACCGGCCAACGAGCTTGTAAAACATTTGGACGCAGATGTTACCCATACGATCATCTGCGGTGATAACTATATGGGGTCCAATACCGAAGATGCGGTTAATACCATCTTAGAGTTTCTTAAGGACAAGGAAATGGATATCTTTTTAGCCGGTCCTGCTTTTCAGGCCGGAAGATATGGCAGCGCTTGCGGTCACATCTGTAAAGCCGTAAAAGAAAAATTTAACATCCCGGTGGTCACATCGATGCACGAAGAGAACCCTGGGGTAGAGATGTTCCAGAAGGATATGTATATCATGAGGGGCGGCAAGAGTGCCGCCAAAATGAGAGAAGACATCAAAAATATGGCCCGCCTTGGCAACAAACTCTTAAAAGGCGAGGCTATTCTGGAAGCTGCCCTGGAAGGATATTATCCCAGAGGCATCAGACACCAAGTGTGGCTGGATGACAAAAAACCGGCTGCCGACAGAGTTGTAGAAATGCTGATCAAAAAATTGAATGGCGAACCCTATGAAACGGAATTACCGATTCCTAAAATGGATCGGGTACCGATTGCTCCTCCTATCGCAGATTTAAGTAAAGCTAATATTGCCCTGATCACAAGCGGCGGTATTGTTCCCGTGGACAATCCGGACAGAATCCAATCAGCCTCTGCTACCAGGTGGGGCCGATACAACATTGAAGGCTTGGATGATCTAAAGAGCGGCGTATACAAAACTGTTCATGCCGGATTTGACCCGGCTGCAGCAGATGCAGATCCGGATGTAATTACTCCGGTAGATGCTCTGAGGGCTTATGAAAAGGAAGGAAAGATCGGTAAGCTGCATAATTTCTTCTATTCCACGGTAGGTACCGGCACAACACAGGCAGAAGCAGCAAGAATGGCCCAAGAGATGATACCCTATCTAAGAGAAGATCATGTGGACGGTATTATTCTCACCTCCACCTGAGGCACCTGTACACGTTGCGGTGCAACGATGGTAAAAGAGTTAGAACGGGCAGGATTCCCTGTGGTCCAAATGGCTAATTTGATTCCGGTGGCGACAACTGTAGGTTCCAACAGAATAGTACCCACCATTTCCATCCCCTATCCTTTGGGCGACCCGGGGACAGATAAAAAGGAACAATGGAAACTTCGTTATCACCGGGTAGGCGTTGCCCTGGATTCATTAACGCAAGATGTACAAGAACAAACTGTGTTCAAAGTTAAAATATAAATTATTTTCGTTAATTAACTATATTTAACTATATATGACTGCTTCCGTAATGAGTAAAATTTTAGAATATGAAAGGGGTAAACACCATGCTAAAAGGCAAAAAAGTGGCAGTAATTGGTGACCGGGACGGCATCCCCGGGCCTGCCATGGAAGAATGTTTGAAATCAGCCGGGGCAGAAGTAGTATTCTCCACTACTGAATGCTTTGTCTGAACAGCGGCAGGCGCAATGGACCTGGAAAACCAATCCAGGATCAAAGATTTGGCAGAGAAATACGGAAAAGAAGATTTAATAGTTGTTCTGGGCGGGGCTGAAGCAGAGGCTTCCGGTCTTGCCGCCGAAACCGTATCTGTCGGTGATCCTACTTTTGCCGGTCCATTATCCGGAGTCTCGTTGGGACTCAAAGCTTATCATATTTTTGAACTTAAAGATGAAATTGATCCAGCTGTTTATGACGAACAAATCAGCATGATGGAAATGGTTCTTGATGTAGACGAAATTATGAACGAAGTTAAGACATATCGAAAGTAAGTCTTATATTTATCATGGCGCCATAAAAATTGAAGACTGTCAGAGCAAAAACTTTAAAGATCCTGAGTTTTTGCCCGGCAGTCTTCTTTTTTTTTAAAAGCTTATGGTTAAACAGGAAACTAAATATTGTTGATATTATTAGGGGAAAATATGCTATACTAAAAAAAATAAAATTATCGTAAGGGACATTATGTGACGAAAACAGCGCAGCAGGAGCTGCGTATTTTTTAGTCAATCATGATTATAGTCAAATAGGGAGGTTTGTTTATTGTTCTGGAGTGGACTTTCACCTGATGACGCCAGAGAATTCCTGGCGAACAAAGACAAGTCAAAAAGAGATAAAAGGATGACCTTGACTGAGGCGGTAAAAACTTTTGTCAAAGACGGAGATACCTTGGGTATCGGGGGATTTGTCAACAGTCGCCAACCAGTAGCCATTATCCACGAAATCATCCGGCAGGGAGGATGCAACCTAACCTTAAATTTTCATTCCGCCGGATTAGCCCCGGAGCTTTTAGCCGGTGCGATGGCCCTTAATCCTTCTCATGTTTCAATAAAGCGCATGGAATTTGCTTATTTTGCTCATGAATTTGCCGGAATATCATCCATGTTTCGCTATCTGGCCGAAAAGGGTTTAACGGAACTTGAAGACTGGAGCAATTATAATATGTCCGCCCGTTTTAAGGCCGGGTCAATCGGACTTCCTTTCATGCCTGTCCGGAGCCCATTAGGCAGTGACGTCATGGCCGGTAACCGGTCCAAAACCATGGATTGTCCTTTTACCGGCCGTCCCATTGGTCTTGTACCGGCAGCTCATCCCAATGTGGGATTAATCCATGTACAGGAGGCGGATATCTATGGGAATTGCCGCATTAATGGACAAACCTTTACCTGCCCGGAAATTGCCATGGCCTCTGCTCATACCATTATCACCTGTGAAAAGCTGGTGGATCACGAAATAATAACGGCTAATCCCACCCAAACCAGTATCCCTTTCTTTGCCGTGGATGCGGTCGTGGAAATTCCTTTTGGTGCTTTCCCCGGTATGTGTCATGATCATTATTATTTCGGGCAGACACATATTGCCGATTTTAAAATGAAAACGGAAGCTTTTCGTCAAGGGGACGCCAGGGGACTGGAAGATTATTACCATAAATATATCTTTGATGTCACTGATTTTGACGGATTTATCAGCCAGATTCCTTATCAAGAGCTGAAATACAGCCGGCAGGCAGAAGGACGATCCCTGGACCTGCAAAAGTTTTTGGAAGTATATTGAGAAGGGGAGGGATGAATTTTGAAACAATACGCCGCAGATTATACTCCTCAGGAAATGCTGGTGGCGGCCGGTTCCCGCCAACTAGAGGACAATAAGGTGATCTTTGCCGGAACAGGACTGCCGATGGTGGGCATTACCCTGGCTCAATTAACCCATGCACCGGGCATTATACCTGTATTTGAAGCCGGAGCGGTGGGGTCTTCCCTAACGAGAGGCCTTCCTTTATCAGTGGGTGATTCCAGAACCAGCTGCAAAGCTCATTATATGCAAGGTTTGAGTTCGGCTTTTGAACTCACCCAAAGGGGTTTTATTGATATCGGTTTTATCGGCGGGGCGGAGATTGATCCTTATGGCAATCTTAATTCTACGATGATGGGGTGTTTTCCTGAAGAATACCAAAAGCCCAAGGTAAGGCTGCCGGGGAGCGGAGGTGCCGGTGATATGGCATGCTCCTGCACTAATACCATCATCATTATGGCCCATGAACCACGCCGCTTTGCCCCCAGGTTGAATTACTATACCAGTATGGGTTATTTTGACGGAAAACCCGGAGCACGAAAAGCGGCCGGCTTGCAGGGAAATGGCCCGGCCCGGGTAATCACGACCAAAGCATTGATGGGCTTTGATGAGGAAACAAAACGCATGAAGATTCTCGCCACCATGCCGGGGGAAACCGTGGCCAGTGTCCAGGATATGACAGGTTTTCCTCTTTTGGTGGATGATAATGTCTATGAATTTGAACCGCCTACCGTGGAAGAGATCGGTTTAATACGGGAAGTAATTGATCCCTTAGGTTATTTTGTTAAAAAAACATTAAAGAGTAGCTGAAAAGTATGACCGCTCATGGAAGGGAGATTTAATGAAATGAGAATTAGAATGAGAATTAGAAATAAAATTAATAGGCATTTTTTAATGATATTTTGTGTCATGCTGCTGCTTTCGTCTGGCTGTGCTCAAAAAGAAGAAAATATTACCTTTCGTGGGGTAATAGAAGATATTACTGAAAACAGTATCCTGGTAACTGTTACCGGGGATAGTACCGATTTTGATAAAGCCAGTGTCGATATTTCCCATGCAGAACGTAAAGTTCAACTTTCGGTGGGTCAAGGGGTTGAGATAACGATCTTACCTGAAATTCGCGAAAGTTATCCCGTTCAGGTTACAGGAATAGAGATTCGTCCTATTAATCAAAAAATTTCCGCCCAAGAGGCCAAAGCCATGATCGATGGGGAAGAGGAAGTCATTATTCTTGATGTGCGTACTCGTAGTGAGTACCAGGCAGGGCATATTGAAGGTTCTGTGCTTTTGCCAAATACCGAAATCAAGGAAAAGGCTGCTCAGGTGCTCCCGGATCAAAACGCAAAAATCCTTATCTACTGCCGCAGCGGCAACAGAAGTGCCCAAGCGGCAAAACTTCTGCTGGAAATGGGCTATACCAATGTTTATGACTTTGGCGGCATTATTGATTGGCCATACGGGATTGTTCAATAAGTTAAATGCCTGGAAATCTTTTAATACCAATTATCCAACTGCTTTCGTCAAGAAACTGGGATATTAGTCTATGCTGCTAAACAAAAATTTGATATAGTATTAATTATTATCCGATTAGATTCGAGAAAGAAAAGGAGATATTTTATGGAAAGAAATATATTAGGGGCAACGGGAATGGAAGTATCGCCCCTTTGCTTTGGGGCATTGCCTTTGGGACCATTACAGAAGAATCTTCCCTTACCCGAAGGAGCTGCTTTAATCCGCAAGGGATTGGAGCAGGGAATTAATTTTATTGATACGGCAGAAAGCTATTTTACTTATCCATACATTAAAGAGGCATTGACCGGCTTTACCGGGGAAGTAATTATCTCATCTAAATCGATGGCGACAACTTACGAAGATATGGAAAAGGCTGTTTTTGATGGATTGTCTGCTTTAGAAAGAAGCTATTTTGATATTTTTCACCTTCATGCCGCCCGCACCAAAAGGACTGTTTTTGAAGAACGCGGGGGAGCTTTTCAATGTTTAAAGGATCTGAAGAAAAAAGGTGTCATCCGCGCCATCGGCATTGCCACTCATGCAATTGAGGTGGTAGAAGGAGCAGCGGAAGAAAAGGATATTGATGTGGTTTTCCCCCTGATTAACCAAGCCGGACTGGGTATTGTGGGAGGTACTAAGGAGGAGATGATCCGCGCCATTACCCAGGCTCATCAAAAAGGGAAAGGGCTTTTTGCGATGAAAGCTTTGGCAGGAGGTAATTTGATTGATCAAGTGAAGGAATCTTATGATTTTGTCCTGGGAATTCCTGGGATCAGTTCAGTTGCCGTAGGAATGGTGGAAGAAAGGGAATTGGAGATCAATGTAAAATTGTTTAATCATGAAGAGGTTATCTTGGATCCAATTGACCAGGTTAAGGCGAAGAAAAGGTTATGGATCTTTAAGGATGGCTGTATTGGTTGCGGCGCTTGTGTGGATGCCTGCCCCAACAATGCTTTAATGTTAAAGGATGATAAAGCTGAAGTCGATACAGAGCGTTGTATTTTGTGCGGTTATTGCAGTCCTCATTGCCCTCAGTTTGCCATACGGCTGTTTTAGACAAAGGGATTAAAGAAAAAACAGAACCATATAATATTGATAATATTTATTTATGAATAAAAGGCCTTTCCAAAATGGAGAGGCTTTTTACGCTGAGGTGAGAGTGATCGCACGGAAAGCTCATGCCGGGTGCGATTATCTGCCGACAAGCGGAGATGTGAATAATGATGGTCAGGTGAACATTCTGGATGTTGTCATGACAATCAATTTCTTGTTGGAGAAAAATACGCCAAATGAAGCCGAGTTTATTGATAAAAAATATCATTGACAGAAAACAATAAATAAAAACTTATTGTTAATCGGGAAACTAAATATTGTTTATCAGGAAACAATATGATATACTAAAAAAAATTATATAAAGCGATATTATGAGACGAAAACAACGCAGGAACTGCATATTTTAGTCAATCATTCTTATTACTATTATATAGGGGAGGTAATGTAGATTGTTTACGGATTATATTTTCCCATCAACAGTCGAGGAAGGGATAAAAGCGCTTCAAGAGGCTAATGGTAGGGGACGGATTATTGCCGGCGGAACCGACATTTTACTTGACCTTGAAAACGGTAAGTATCACGCTGAATTACTTGTTGACATTTCCCGAATACCGGAACTTCAGGAAATCGGCATTGAAAACGACACCCTCGTGATTGGAGCCGCAGTAAACTTAACCACCATATCTTGTTCCGATTTGGTCAAGAAATACGCACCGTCACTTGCCAAAGCGGCAGGCAGGGTAGGTGCACTCCAAATTGGAAACGTAGCGACATTAGCCGGAAACGTAGTGACGGCTCAACCAGCGGCCGATGGGGCAATGGCCTTGGCCACCTTGGAACCGGAATTCATCATAGAAGGGCCGGAGGGACAGCGCAAAGCATCTATGAGCGAAATGTATGCAGGGTTCGCAAAAAGCAAAGTTGACAGTACCAAAGAGATCATCACATATATTAGAATTCCTTGTCAAAAAGACGGCGAAGCAGCTGAATTTGAAAGACTGGGTATGAGAGAACATCTTGCCTTACCCATGCTTAACACCTCAGTTGCGGCAAGGCAGGAAAATGGGAAATTTGAATGGGTAAGAATCGCGATGGGACCTGTGGGTGTCGGCCCGGTAAGAGCGAAAAAAGCCGAAGCATGGCTGGCACATAAAGATATTACGAAAGAGAATATTCAACAGGCTGCCCAATTGGTATTGGAAGATGCCAACCCAAGAAGCAACCCTGTTCGCGGATCCAGGGAATATCGGATGAAAACTTTACCGATAATTGTAGCACAAGCGCTCAATAGCGTTGCCGGACAATTAGGTTTTGGGGGTGATTTGAGTGATTAAGAATATTAGCTTCACTCTGAATGGGGAAAAAAGGGAAATCAAAGTTGAAGCTTCACTGAGACTTTTGGACGTGTTAAGAGATCATTTGGCTTTAACAGGAACGAAATGCGGCTGCGGGGAAGGGGAATGCGGAGCATGCACAGTAGTTGTAAACGGACAGGCCATAAACTCCTGTTTGGTTCCCATTGGGAAAGCCCAAGATGCGGATATATGGACTGTTGAAGGGTTACAAAATGGGGATGAACTACATCCGGTTCAAGAGGCCTTCCTTGAAATGGGCGCGGTGCAGTGCGGCTTTTGTACTCCCGGGATGCTGATGAGTGCAAAAGCTCTGCTGGACAGAAATCAGTCTCCAACACCTGAGGATATCGAAAAAGCGTTAGGCGGAAACATTTGCAGATGCACGGGATTCGTAAAAATCATTGAGGCGGTAAAATATGCTGCGGCAAAGATGCGCGGCGAGAATCCATCCAAAGATGATTACCGCACCCTTGAAAAGTCCAGCATTGTCGCGGGGGAACAACGCCAGGATGTGGAGACTCCAAAGGGCAGGGTATTTGGCAAACGCCTTTGGGATGTGGATGGCGTTGCCAAGGTTACCGGTGCTCTTAAATTTGCCGCCGACTACGAAACTGAAGACATGCTTTACGGTGCTTTGGTATGGGCTCCCATTGCCTGCGGTAAGCTAGAAGGGCTTGATACGGTTGAGGCAGAAAAGCAGCCTGGTGTTGTAAAGATATTGACGTATAAGGATGTGCCGGGAGAAAACGCATTTGGTTGCTTTAAACTTGATCAGCCGGTATTTTGCAGGGATAAGATTAACTTCTATGGGGATATGCTGGCGTTGGTCATAGCGGAGGACATGGCAACCGCCCGCAGAGCCGCGAAGCTGGTTAAGGTAGATGTCGAAGAGACCGATGGTGCTTATACAATGGAGGACGGTATTGCCAAAGATTTGGTGATGGCATCCGTTGATCACGAAATGGGTGATGTTGAAACGGGGCGAGAAATGGCATACCTGCATCTAAGGGGCGACTTTGACATGGAGCGTGTGGAACATGGCTATCTTGAGCCGGAAGCAGCAATGGGCGTATGGCACGGTGACGACGGTGTGCAGGTTATTTCATGTACTCAATCCCCTTTTGAGATTCGCAAGATGCTAACTAAGGTTCTTAATCTACCGGAGGATAAGATACAGGTTACTGCATCTCCCCTGGGCGGAGCTTTCGGCGGCAAGTGTGATACCTACATTGAGTCGGCGGCGGCCGTCGCGGCAATCGCTGTGCAGCGGCCTGTGATGATCCCCCTTAACCGGGAAGAGTCAATGAAGTTAACCACAAAACGCCATGCCTTTAAGAACCATTATGAACTGGGCCTCTCAGAAGAAGGCAAGATTTTGTATCTGGACACAGATATCGTCTCAGATGCGGGCTCGTATACAATTTTGAGTCCAGGGGTTTTACAGCAGGCCTGCATTTTTTCCGGAGGTCCATACGAAATTCCCAACATTAAGGTGCGAGGACGAACGATAAGAACAAATAACTCCCAGGGAGGAGCCTTCCGGGGGTTTGGCATCAATCAGTCGGCAATATGTATCGAAACCCTTCTGGATGAGGCAGCGGAAAAACTCAACATCGATCCCTTCGAACTGCGCAGAAGGAACGCACTGAAGGTAGGATCCACAACTGTCACCGGGGAGATTCTCAAACAAAGCGTGGGCATTATCGACACTATTAATGAATGTCAGAAGATTGTTGAACGGGAGCGCCCCCGTTTTGAAGCCATGTACCCTGAGGGGAAAAAAGGACGCAAGGTGCTGGGTATTGGCATGGCCAGCGGTTTTAAAAATGTCGGTGTCGGTAAGGGCTTGGCGGATGACGGGGGCTGCATCCTGACAATATTGCCTGATGGCAGGATTGAGATGCGCGCCTCGGGCGTTGATATGGGTCAGGGTTTCCGTACAGCTATGATCCAGATCGCCGCAGAAAAGCTGGGCAGAGATCCTGAGGATTTCATTATTGTTTCGGGAGACACAAATGAGACCCTGCACCATAATCAGATCGTCAGTGGGCATGTATACCATGCTGGCCGATTGGGAAAATCAGACTTTGTCTGTGAATCGGGTTAACAGAGGTTTGTTCTCCGAGGTGTTGGGTTGTACTCTCGGGTCAGTTTTCGGTGGTATTGCCACTACATCGTATCCGGAGAATATCGGCATAATCCGCGTGTCTGGTATCGGGAGCCGTTATGTTACTTTAACTGCAGGCATCTTGGCGCTTATTCTTGGTCTGCTGCCTAAGGTTGGTGTGTTTATTGCATCAATTCCTGCGCCGGTGTTAAGTGGAGCAAGTACAATTCTTTTCGGTATCATTGCCTTCAGTGGTATTCAAATGTTGGCAGGTGTAGAGTGGGATGAATTAAATATGGCTGTAGCTGCACCAGCTTTTATTATTGGTCTGGGTACAATGTGGATGCCCGCCGATGTGTTGGCGTTGTTGCCGCTTTCTATTCAAGGCATCTTCACCCAGCCGATGCTGGTAGGTTTGATCCTCCTTATTGTTTTAAACGCGATTATCAATATGGTTATTCGCCCATACCTTGAAAAAAAACAAGACAAGCATGATTCAGCTAAGGCTGCTGTTTAATATTCAGCGATATTTTTTAGTAAATAATAAAAAAAGGAGCGAATAATTTAAATGAATGCATATTTCGACAATGTTAAAAAGCCGGTAACTGACAAAATACTTCAAGATCTGTATTTGGATGCTAACAAGACTGCGGTAATCACAATTGACATGTATAATGGGCATTTAAGCGAAGATCCTGATTGCCCTTGCCCGGCCCTAAGGGGTCGGGAGATAATTGAACCTATTAACAATTTTACTGCTGCTTGCCGTGAGTTGGAAGTACCGGTAATTCATGTACGCTCGACTCTCCGTAAGGACGGTTCTGACGACATTAAGGGAAATATTAGTGCTTGGAGACTGGTATTTCCGATGACGGTAGGCCCGATTCCCGGGATAGAACAGCATGCCTTGGAAGGAAGCAAATGGACTGAGTTTGCAGTTGATGTCAGGGATAGCGACTATATCGTAAATGGTAAAAAAAGACTTAGTGCTTTTTATCCCACTGATTTAGAATTATTGTTGCGTAATCTGCATAAGGAAACAATAGTTTTATTAGGTGCTATGACTGACTGTTGTGTTCTTAATACAGCTTTTGATGGGGCAAACCGGGATTTCCGTATTGTTCTCCCACAGGATCTCACCCGAGGTTCCGAACATTTAGAAGAGGCTGCTTGCCGCATTGTCTCTTTACATTTGGGACTCGTAGTTGATTCGTCAGAATTATTGGAAGAATGGCGTAACCAAAAGTCTAAAAGATAGTCTAAAATTAATAGTGACTTTACTATGAGTAAATACGGCATGTTTGAGGTATAGCCTGTACATCATCTGATAAATAAATCTTATTGAAGTACTGGTTTGTTGCCTTATATTTAACATGCCGTATTCTCATTATTAAGAAACTTTAAAAGTGATTTAAAAGTGTAAAGTATAATGTAATTACTCAACTCTCACATCTAAAAAATGTAAATTACGTAGCTCCTTGTAATACTGTGTCCGTTGAAGCTTCCAAAAGGAGTCTCAAAGTCCTTCTTAACTACATAACCATTATACCCGTAAAAGTATAACGGCGCAAGTGGCAATATAGATATTTTTTATTTTTGTTGGGTTCTAAACAGGCTTTAGTTTAAATGGAATAATCAAAAATACCTATAAACAGAGTTCTTAGCGTCAGCAAAACTCTTCCACGATGCGGGTGGGGGGGCTTAACAGCATAATCATAGGTGTTCAGTTCCTTGCCTCCAAACATAACGCGGGTTTGCAGAAATGCTAACACGCGT
Source organism: Dehalobacterium formicoaceticum (assembly GCF_002224645.1). Classification (NCBI taxonomy): domain Bacteria; kingdom Bacillati; phylum Bacillota; class Clostridia; order Eubacteriales; family Peptococcaceae; genus Dehalobacterium; species Dehalobacterium formicoaceticum. Next base: position 2,453,815 of record NZ_CP022121.1, read on the forward strand.
TTTAGGTTTACTCTGCATGGAATCGTGCGCGATTCAAGGGATGCATCCTTTTCAAGGAAATAATAATGTTAGTAGGAAAAAGATATTGTTGACGGAGGAAAAGAAAATGCATTAAAATGGTCTCAGAACAAAAATATGGTGGAGATAAAGTGGAGATAAAATATGATGAGGAAACCTAAATCAAATCCTGAGATATTGTTATCAAAATATTTAGAAATGCACGATAAGGATGACATACTAACCAAGTCAGATTCCAGATATCTAATTGAAGGTTATGGGGTTTCTGAGACTAACTGCGTGGATAAAATTGGAGTTTTGGATCAACCAAATGTAACGAAAATTGCGAAGGAACTAAACTTGAGCCGCGGTGCTGTAAGTAAAATCATAAAAAAACTAATTTCCAGCGGAGATGTGGTATCTTACCAAAACCCCGGAAATAAAAAGGAAATATACTACCAACTGACAGAAAAGGGACAGTTACTATTTATAGAACATCAAAAGAGGCATGAATCATGGAAAGAACGGCAGCTCAAATTTTTTGAGAATATGCAGCAAGATGAACTGGCAGTGGTATGTAATTTTTTCACCGAATTTAACAAGAACTTAGAACGACAAATCAGGGAATCAAAGAAAAAGAAGCTTCCCATTAACCAAGATTAAAAAGGGAAAGGATGCAGCGCCATGGCTGCATCCTTTTATATGGATAACAAAAACTCTCTTAAATCCCTTTTCTCATTTTCCGTTAACTTAAGTTTAAACAAATTATTATAATGATTTATTACTTCATTTAGGTCAGCAAACCGTCCGTCATGATAAAATCCTCCTTTTTGGTGGGTCCAAAGTCCGGCCAAGGGGGCAGTTCTGTACATGTTATCGGGAGATCTATCGGCCTGAAAGGCATCGATACCCATTTCCTTAGGTGTATGCATATTCCATCCCGGTTCACTGTACAAGGGGGGGACATGGCATCTGGCGCATGTAGCTTTGCCATTAAAGAGAGTTTCGCCCCGTGCAGCGGCTTCCTTGTTATAGCTGCTCTCCGGAGCTTTTGGCGCCGTCAGTGCCAATTGGTAAAGATGGAGATCCGGCAGTTTGGAACTAATCAAATCAGGGCTGTTTCTGATATTCCAATCTCCGGTTTTCACGGCAATGGGATATTTTTTTGGATCATTTAATCTGGGATCAAAAAAGGTACCCTTGCCCCCCATTTGAGTATTGGCGACATAAGCATTCCAATGGGGGACAGATCCCCAGCCGGTCCAGGTATGGAGATTAATACCGGAGAGACCAAAGGCGGGGGGCAGTAAGGTAGCTGCCGATTTTCCATCAGGGCGGAAACCTTTGCCGTCCTCAAGGAGCACAGCATCATATTTTCCCGGGCCCCAACCGGCCAGCACCTTTTTTACTGTAGGAACATCTACACCTAAGCGATCCGCAATAACATTAATATTAGGCGCCAGGCTGATGATGGCCCCGACATTTAAATCCCTGTTGGCCCGCCCGTCCAGTCTTTTTCCAATGCCAGGTGCCAGGGAGTCGTCTACGGTGGAATGGCATAAGGCACATTGAATTCCCATGGAGGTAAGTTTTCCCGCTTCATCAAAGAAACCTGTGACACCGAGCACCGCATTGTTTTTGAGAAGGGCCAGGGTATTGGCCGGATCATCCAGATCCACTTTACCCGCCTTTAACTGCCTTACTAAACTCGGAGGCAAAGCTTGGGCATCAACCTTTAGACCAACGGCTAAAGCATCTTTCGGACTAAGCCCCGGGCCCACACCACCCAACTTTTCCCCTGCGATAGCCTGATGCAGCTTCAGGGTATCCCCCCAATAGGCTTCATCGCCAAAGGTATCAAAGCGAAAAATTTGCTGACCATTTTTGAGTCTCTCAGGAGTGCTTTTTTCCATATCAGGAGATAATGAATTGGCTTGGGGATTAACAATGGATAGCAAATCATTCAAGGATGCAGTAGGAGCAGAGGATTCATTCTCCTTATTCATTGACATTATTCCGGATATACCGGCCAGAATAAGTATGCCGGAAAAGACAGCAATCATGGTTTTAGATCTTTTAGACATCGTATTCCTCCCTCAATTATTGTAATCGAGGGTATTTTAGCCGATTTTTTCGATAATATACCGTGATTAAATGTTCCTGGAAGGAATTAATCTAAGAAGTGGTCATATAAGATGAATAAGTTGACAGGCGGTGTCAGGCACCACCTGTCATATTTTCACTGATTAAAACTACTCACTTTTAGGTGACATTTTCACTGACTATTGACACCATTTTTGCATAGTAATTTTTGCATAGTAAATGACTTTATTGTGTTTTTAAAATATCTTTATGAAATTCGAATGAGTGTTATTACGTTGACAGGCGATGTCAGGCACCACCTGTCATTACACAAACATACACAACAATAAATCGCTAAAATTTGACAAAAAAATTAGCCCTTTAGGCTTTGTTTTATCAGTGTGTAGAGTTTTAAGTTACTTTATTTGCTTCCGAAGAGACGAATTTTATAGTCGCGCTTCTATTTTTTATTAAAAATAGGGTTAATGACAAATTGCGACAAAATTTGTGGAATATAAATGTTACAATAAGAAAAATTGAAGTAGGTGCTTTCTAGGTGTGGCAACATCACCAGAAATCGTCAAGCATTGTCATTTAACGATTATTCAATTAGATTGTAAATAATTTTATTAAACTTATTTATTCGAAGGAAGGGAGGAACATTATGTGAAGTGCATCCCAAATGTTGGACAATTGACAGGCGGTGTCAGTCACCGCCTGTCAACTTATTCCTTTTTCTGATATCAGATATCGCGCTCATATTCCTGGCGGATTTGGCAGGTGATTTTTCCGATGCTCAGTTCAAGATCCTCAAATTGGACGATGGGCATAATGCCAAGCAAGGAATTAGTGATGAAAATTTCATCAAATTCCTGAACCTCATTCTGACTAATAATTGTTTCAAAGGCATCATACTTTTCGATCACATACCCGCGCACGATTCCATTGATCATCCCGCACTTTAGATCTGGGGTATAAAGATCATTTCCTTTCACAAAGAAGATATTGCTGGTTGCTCCTTCTGTGATTTCTCCTTTTGTATTCAAAAACAGGGGTTCATCATATCCACTTTCTTTCGCTTGTCTTTTTTCCCAGATATTATCAGCAAAGTTTAATGATTTTAGATAGGTAAAAGGGGATGTTTCATTTCTGATGATCGGGCTGATTCCAATGCGCATCCCTTTTTGAAAATCATCTTCTTTGTACCCGCTGTCCCGCACCGTAAAGAAGATATTTTCCTCTGAGACCATAATCTTTAAAGCGGTATTATTTAAGTTATTTTGCTCAATATAAGCCAATACATCTGACCCTTTGATATCCTGTTTGATTTTTAATACTCTTAAGGCGCTGCTCAACCGCTTCAAATGTTCACATAAAAACACAGCCTGTCCGTTTTTAATTAATATTGTTTCAAATGCTCCTAATCCAAACATAAAGCCATCGTCTAAAATCATATTTTTTTCTTTCATCGTCAACCTCAATCAACCTCATTTCGTGATCAGCCGCCGCCTATCATGATTTTTCAAACCCTCTGTTGCCAATGATATCTATATTATCTATGACATCTATGGCATCTAAGATGCAAGATGCCTAAAATTCTGACAATGCCTCAAACAAGGCCTTGGCTTTTTGCAGGGTTTCATCATATTCAAACTCCAATTCAGATTCGCAAGTGATGCCGCCGCCGGCCCCAATATGATAAAACCCGTCAATATACACGGCGGTGCGGATGACAATATTAAAATCAAAGCTGCCGTCTAAAGAAATATAGCCCATGGAACCGGTATAGAGTCCCCGTTGCCCATGTTCCAATTCATCAATGATTTCCATCGCCCGATGCTTTGGCGCCCCAGTAATGGAGCCTCCCGGAAACGCAGCCTTGATTAAATCCACAACGGTATACCCCGGCCTTAAAACTCCGCTGATATCCGAAACGAGATGATGTACCGTCGCATATGATTCTACCTGAAACAGTTCGTTAACAACAACACTGCGTTCAACACAGACCTTGTTCAAATCATTGCGCTCCAAATCCACAATCATCAATAATTCACTTTTATCCTTGTCGGAATTTTGCAGTTCTTTTTTCAGCTGTTCGTCTTCCCATGGGGTTTGGCCCCTTTTCCTGGTCCCTTTAATCGGCCGGGTATGGATAACTCCTTCCTTCATCACCATAAATCTTTCGGGAGAGGCAGAGATAATTTGAAAATCACCATAATTAAAATATCCGCCAAAGGTGGAAGGGTTGCTGATGCGTAACTTTAAAAAGAATTGATAGGGTGTAAGACGGCTCCTCACTTTAAAATTCTGGGTCATATTGGCGATGTAAATATCTCCTTCGACGATGTAATCGATCATTTTCTGAACAGCGCTCAAGTATTGATCTTTGGTGAAATTAGGTTGAATTGAGAAAGTCTCTGTTTTTTTAAAATCTTTAGTGTCATTTAAATTATTTATTTCATTTAGATCATTAAGATCATTTAGATAATTTAGATCACCTGGTTTATTTATCCCACCTGGATCATCGACAATTTTCGTGTTATATGTTCCAAAGGAAAGAAGGTTGATCTTTTCTTCTAATCCTTTAATTGACATCTCCGCATCTTCCAGCTCGCCATTGGCAATTAAATATACTTTTTTTTCTTTTAAATCTTCAATGATAAAATTATCATAAAAATTCCAAATACATTCGGGGATCTGATCATGATCCTTATGCTCATGCCGGGTTGCTATTTTTTCGATCTTTCTGCCATAATCATAGGAAAAATAGCCGATTCCTCCTTTTACGATGGGCAGGGTGGTGTGGTTTTCTTCCTTTTCTTTTAAAATATATTCATTAAGATATTCCTCAAAATTCTCCTCACTTTCAACTCCATTGATAAAAAATCGTCCATCTTTTAAGATCAGGGTAAGATATTCATTAATCCCAATGATAGAATATCGGCCCATTTCATTTTCCAGGGAAGAATCAAGAAACACGGCATTTTTGTCCCGGCAAAAAAGATCAAAGATCCGACTGCACGGTTGATAAGATGCCAATTCTTTAATAACTGTCTTCATATCAGACTGCCAGCCTCCATTTCCCATATTCTTCAGATAAGGCAATAAAATTCTTTAGCAGCTCATGACCAAATTGAGTCAGGACGGCTTCGGGATGAAACTGCACGCCATAAATAGCATTTGCGGGATTGCTGACAGCCATGACAGCACCATCTTCTGCTACGGCATCAATGATTAACTTAGATGGTACCGTATTTTCATTAATCACCAGGGAATGATATCTGGTCACCTGATATCTCTGAGGCAGATTTTGAAATAAATTCCTTCCGTTATGAAGGATCCCGGTAACCTTTCCGTGCATGGGTCTTTTTCCTTTCTCAATACTGGCCCCATGCTCATATCCTATGATTTGGCATCCCAAACAAACCCCCAGGATCGGGATCTTACCGGTAAAGGCTCTTACGATCTCACCTGATACGCCGCAGTCTTCGGGATTTTTCGGACCGGGTGAAATAATAATACCTTTTAATTCCTTCATTTCTTCGATCTCTGGCACCGTGATTTCATCATTTTTAACGACCTTAACGATTTCACCTAGTTCATGAAAATAGGAGACTAAATTATAGACAAATGAGTCATAGTTATCAATCATCAAATACATTTTTTCACCCTACCTTTTGAAATTAATTTGTCAATACCATAGTGCAGCCTGCCAAAAATAAAGAAAGACCGCCAAAGCAAAGACGTAAGTTACCTGAGTCTTTGTCTGGCAGTCTTCTTTTCATTCAAGCTCTGATCAAGCCCTGATCTAATGATGATCATGTCCAGTTAATTATCGCGCTTAAAAATAAAAAGGCACACCCGTTTAAATTCATTTGTTTGTTGTTAGGTTTATCTATTTGTTGCTTGGTTTTATATTTTGTTTGTTTTCAAAATGTGCTATATGGCTACATATTAAACGACAGGCCTACGTATGTCAAGGTGGGAAATCTGAAACAAAGCCATTAATTTGCTATTAAGTTTTCTAATGTTCGTGGTTAATCTATTTAAAAATGAGGAGGAAAATGATATAATTTTGCGAATTAAGAGATGTGAAGGGGGTGTTGCTGAGTCAGATCATATTATCGATCCTATTATTGATCCAATTATTGATCCAATTAACTTTAGACAGGAGGAAAAGATCATCAAAAAACAATTTTATGCAATTTATGGATTCTTATTAATGCTGATGATGGGGTTGATTTATGCCTGGTCAATTTTTGTGGCGCCTTTGGAGCTGGAATTTGGATGGGATCGGACGCAGACATCACTTATTTTTTCTATTTCCATGATTTTCTTTTGCCTGGGCGGATTGACCAGCGGCTTTTTGCGGCAAAGATTTCCCTTGAGACGGATTCTGATGCTTTCCGGATTGTTCATTCTGGCCGGCTTTCTTCTTGCCTCCAGAACCACTCAACTATGGCATATTTTCGTATCTTACGGCGTATTTTGCGGTTTTGGCGTCGGTGTCACCTACAATTGCCTGATCAGTTCCCTGACGGCAATGTTTGAAAGGAAGGGGCTAATCTCAGGGGTCTTGCTCTTCGCCTTTGGATTAGGCGGCATGATCCTGGGAGCCGTTGCGACCGGCCTGATTAGCTCCATCGGCTGGAGAAACACCTTTATGACTTTTGGGATCGGTGATTTTGTGCTCATCTTTATCGGAGCCCTGCTTATTCGCGAACAGGTACATCAACCGGATCCGAAGAAACTTTCTACTGCCGGTTCATCTTCTGCAGCCGGTACCGCTCATGAATATACCGCAATAGAAATGATTAAGTCCAGGAGCTTCCATCTTTTTATGCTGTGGGTCATCAGCTGCTCTATTGCCGGGTTGATGCTGATCGCACATGCCGGTCCCATTGTCCGTGACCAAGGGATGGATGCTGCTTTTGCCGCCTTGATCGTTGGCATTGTCTCACTTTCCAACGGATCGGGCAGAATCCTGACGGGGCTTTCCTTTGACCGGTCAGGTTTTTCCACTAGCATAACCTTATCCTGTATTTGTGGATTAATCGGCTCGCTGCTGCTGCTGCTGTTTTTCAAGACGGGAATTATTGCTGCCTTCATTGCCGGCTGCATCTTTATCGGAATTATATACGGCAGCGGCCCCACCTTATCGGCAAGCTTCATTCGGACCCGTTTCGGCAACAAGAATTTTGCCCTTAACTTCAGCATTACCAATCTTAGCCTGATCGTATCTTCCTCCATCGGGCCCACCTTGGCAGGCTCTATCAGAACCCAAACAGGAACCTATGCTTCTGCCATGGTTGTGATGCTGGGATTTGTCATCTTCATGTCCCTTATGGCCTACTTACTCGTCAACCACGTCAAAAAAAGCTCGTACTCGTAAGTTAGAAAAAGAGTGTGCTGAGTGTTAAGAGTGTGCTGAATCTGAAGAGTATGATTTGAAATATTGTTTTTAATGTCATAATTTCAGGCTATTGAGGTTAAAATAATAAAGCAGTAGGGATCAACCGATTTTGACATCAGGTGAAGTTTACTCCATCTGATGCCAGGAAGGTTAACCGGGAACTAACTGCCACTAATGCCGGCTTTATTAAGAAGCAAAGGTATTAGTGGCAGTTAGTTATTAGATCAATAAATGGGGAGGAACCGAAGGTGAAATCTGACAAGCTGTTGGTTGCCGGGCTGTGCGGCGTGATTGCAGTAATTTTACATGAAATATTTGGACGTATCTTGATATTTTTCGGTATCGGTAAATATAGTGTTTTCCAATTAAGCAGTTTTGTGATCACAATTGATCGGCCCAGTGGAACTATCGGATTGGTAACGGCTTCACTAGTGGCTATTACCATCGCTCTTCTCTATTATGTCGCTCTAAAAATCTCCGGCTTTAATTATGTGATGATCAAAGGTATCTTTGCCGGGTTATTCGGTTGGGTATTTTGTGAACTGATTTATACCTGGTTGGTGGAAGGGCCTGGTCTCATCCCCCTGCGGCCGATGAGTGACTATTATTTGCAAATAGGTGGGGCAGGTGTATTTGGCTTAATTCTCGGTTTTTTATTCCAAAAATTTATTGTTGCCCCGGAGAAATCAAGAAATAAGGGAAACATTTAATGAAAATAATTTAGTTTTCATAGCAGAAAGGTTACAGTTTAGGGGACCAGAGAGGTTCCCTTTTATTATTTTATTGATTGGGATATCAAATAAAGCCAAACTTCTATCAGCAGGTGAGAAGAGTTGGTAATTATGATCCAAAGATCAGGTTTTTTATGGTATACTAATCGAAACGTCCCCGTGCCACGCTTTTAAAATGATAAAATGGATTGGAAAAATAATGAGCAGAAAATCATTTAGATCAATGATATTTTTAGTGTTGATTGCGCTTGCGATCTTGGCGATAACAATCAATGTTTATGATTTGAAGATTAATTTTAGCGGATTATTTGGTAAGGATAAAATTGATGATTATGCCAGCAAATACATTTGCGTCTTAGACAGAGAAAATGGGCAGATCGAATACGAAAAAAATGCTGATTCCAGGGCTTATCCAGCTTCTCTGACCAAGATTATGACAGCAATTGTCGCCCTGGAACATATTGATGATTTATCGGCCGTGGCGCCCATCGATGTAGCCACCTATAAAGAAATGGTAGCCAATAATGCTTCCATGGCTGGTTTTTATGGTAAGGAAAGGGTAACTTATCGGGATCTTCTTTATGGAACGATACTGACTTCGGGGGGTGAGGCTTGCAATTCCCTGGCGATTCATGCGGCGGGTAGTGTTGAAAATTTTGTGAAATTGATGAATGACAAGGCGGCGGAGCTTGAGTTAAAAAACAGCCATTTTACCAGTCCGGAAGGTCTTCATCATAAAGAGCAGTACAGCTCCGCATATGATCTGGCAAAGTTATTGGATTATGCCTTGGAAAACGGACATTTTAAAGCGATTTTTACGAAAGGAACCTTTAAAACCACGGCTACGGCGGACCATCCCCAAGGTATCATCCTGGAGTCAACGGTGCTGTCAAAGCTGGCGGGGATGCCTCAGGGAGACACAGAAATTATCGGCGGAAAATCCGGGACAACCCCTGAAGCAGGACAATGTTGGGCAACACTTGGGGTAAAAAACGGGCGGGAATATATTTGCATCGTTATGGGCACACCATTAAATGATATCAGCAATCCCGATATGAAACAAATGGATGATACACTGCGGTTATATGATCGGATTGACTGACCAACAGTAATCTTGTTTCACCAATTAAATTCATTTAGAATCATTTAACCTAATTTAAATCAAATTCAAGTAGATTCAAGTATAATAAAGTAAATTCGTTTGGATTTGTTGAAATTTGTTAATAAATGTCTTTATTAAGTTTATGGTTTCCAAAAATTATTTCAGGAAATTAGTTCAGGAAACCATCAGCTATTGTAATTGTTGCTTCTATGTTATTGTTGCTGCTATGCAAGAGAGGAGGGATTTTGTGCATTTCGTAGTTTGCTTAAAGCAGGTACCGGATACGTCAGAGGTGAGGATTGATCCCGAGACCAACACCCTGATGCGGGAAGGGGTGCCCTCAATTATTAATCCCTATGATATCCATAGTTTGGAAGAGGCTCTGCGTCTCCGTGAAAAGATGGGCGGACGAGTAACCATCATCAGCATGGGCCCCATGCAGGCCAAGGAGGCTCTGAAAAAAGCCATGTCCTACGGGGCAGATCGGGCCATTCTTTTGAGTGACCGGGCCTTTGGCGGCTCTGATACCCTGGCAACCTCTTATATTCTGGCCACGGCATTGGAAAAATTAAATGAAACAGAACCTATCGATCTGTTGCTGGCCGGTAAAGAAGCCATTGACGGCGACACCGCCCAGACCGGGCCCGGTATTGCCCAGCGCCTGGGCTTTCCCCAGCTTACTTATGTGATCAAAGTGAGAGAGCTGACATCAACCGCTATCACCGTGGAGCGGAAAACGGAGCATGGCCGCCAGGTGGTGCAGGCAGAACTGCCCGCCTTGCTCACTGTAGAAAAGGAACTGAACGATTTACGTTATGCCACCTTACCCAATGTGATGAAAGCATCCGGCTATCAACCGGAAATTTGGGATGCCAAAACCTTACCCTTTGATAAGACTCAAATGGGCCTTAAAGGATCGCCTACCAGTGTGACCCGAATTTTTGCGCCCCTGGGACGGAGCGGAGGAGAAATCGTCGATGGCAGCAAGGACCCGGCGGGTACTGCCGCCGTCATCGTGCAAAAGATTTTCCAGCAAAATATCATTGTAAAAAGTCCCCATATGAAGGGAGGGACTCAATCATGACCGTTGTTGTTGACAAGGCAAAATGTATTGGCTGCGGTGCCTGCGTGGTAGAATGTCCTGTAGAAGCTCTAGAACTTGTCGATGGGGTGGCGGTGGTTGATCCGGAAAAATGCCAGGATCTGGGTCACTGCGTCAAAGTCTGTCCCACCGATGCCCTTTCATTACCCCAATTGCCCATGGGGGCTAAAGAAACACCTGCCGAAAAAAGCGGAGCCGCCTTTGATGTGCAGGAGCCTTTGCCGGAAGGGATCAAAGAATATACGGATAAGGATCATACAGCCCCAAAGCCGACCAGTACTGACGTTCAAGGTGATGATCAGGGTTGGCACGGGGTTTGGGTGATTATTGAAGTCAATAGGGGAGTAGTCGCGCCTGTGTCCTGGGAATTGTTAGGTGAAGGGCGCAAGCTGGCTGATACCATCGGCTGTGAGCTTTGCGGCGTGATCATCGGATTTGAGATCGAAGATGTAGTTCCCCAAGCATTTGCCTATGGCGCGGAGAAGGTCTACCTGGTGGATCACCCTGTGCTGAAGGATTACCGTACAGAACCCTATACAGCTGCAATGGCAGACATCGCCAATCAGTACCGCCCGGAGATAATTCTGATGGGAGCCACCTCTATGGGACGTGATGTCTTTCCTGCCGTGGCCACCAAGCTGCAGACGGGGCTTACCGCCGACTGCACGGTGCTGGGTATTGATTCGGAGACGAAAAACCTGCAGCAAACCCGACCCGCCTTTGGGGGTAATATTATGGCGACCATTCTTTGCCGGACAAGCCGTCCCCAAATGGCGACAGTACGGCCCAGAGTGATGGAAATGCCGCCCAAGGTAGAGGGACGGACCGGTGAAATCATTATCGCCCCCTTTAATCATGGGGAAGATGATTTTCGTACTAAGGTTATTGAGTTTATCCCCGCAGTTGCCGGGAATGCTTTCCTGGATAAGGCAGAAATCATTGTTTCCGTTGGTTTGGGGCTTGGGGCCAAAAGGCATTTGGCCATGGCTCAGGAATTGGCTGACGTTTTGGGGGCAACCCTGGCCGGATCCCGGGGAGCGGTGGAGGCAGGCTGGTTAACCCATGATCAGCAGGTGGGGCAATCGGGGGTGACGGTGCGGCCCAAGGTTTATATCGCCATCGGTATTTCCGGTGCCATTCAGCATCTGGCCGGCATGGCCACCTCAGATTTTATCATTGCCATTAATAATGATCCGGAGGCGCCCATTTTTTCCGTGGCCAATTTTGGCATATCAGGGGATCTTTTTCAAATCGTACCGGCACTGACGGAAGAATTTAAAAAACGATTGGGCAGCGGTAATTAATTAATGGTTTAATAAACATAATGATTTAATGATTTGATAAATTAATGTCTTAATGAATCAATGGATGAAAATATTTAATGTCATACAGAGGAGGTGCAAGAGTGGAAAACTTTGATGTGATTGTCGTAGGCGGCGGCCCGGCAGGCTTGTCTGCTGCAATTAGCGCAGCTCGTGCCGGGATGAAAACCGTGGTCATCGAAAGGGGCGACTACCCGGGCACTAAGAATATGATGGGGGGAATTCTGTACACTGACCCCACTGATGATGTGGTGCCAGAATTTTGGAAGGAAGCACCTTTGGAACGGCCGATTATTGAACAGCGCTTTGGCATGCTTAGCGGTGATCAGTCGGTCATGGCCGCATACCGGGATCCGGTATGGGCGGATGAACCTTATAATGCCCATTCTATTTTTCGCGTGCCTTTTGACCGTTGGCTGGCGCAACAAGCAGAAAAAGCCGGTGTGATGATTATTACGGAAACCGTGGTGATTGATTTCCTTTATCAGGATCAAAAAGTGGTCGGAGTGCGCACGGGACGGGAAGAAGGGGAATTAGGAGCCAAAATGGTCATCCTTGCGGAAGGGGTTAATAATTTCCTGGCTGTACAGGCAGGGCTGGCCTATCCTTTAACAACGCACACTGTGGCCGTTGCTGTAAAGGAAGTCATCGCCTTACCTTCGGAAACCATCGAAGACCGTTTCTGTCTGGAGAAAGGGCAGGGGGCAACCATCGAATTATATGGTGATTCCACTGACGGCATGATGGGCTCCGCCTTTATCTATACCAATAGAGAATCCTTGTCCGTGGGTGTGGGTGCTTTGCTGGAACCCTTGATCCAAAAGCACTGGACGCCCAATGATCTGATCGAAGCCTTTAAAGCAAAGCCTTATGTGAAGCGCCTCTTGCAAGGGGGAGAAACCAAGGAATATCTGGCCCATTTAATCCCTGAAGGAGGATATGACCAGATGCCCAAGATCTACCGCCGGGGTTTACTGGTGGCGGGAGACACGGCAATGCTGATGAATTCCTTAAACCGGGAGGGTGCCAACATGGCCATGACCTCGGGGAAAATCGCCGGGGAAGTAGCGGCACAGTCCATCCAAAGGGATGATTTCAGCGACCAGGCCATGGCGGTTTATGAATCCCGCTTGCGTGATTCTTTTGTTATGAAAGATATGAAGCATTATCGCCATATGGGTAAATTCTTGGAAGAGAACCCTCATCTATTGGAAGAATACCCGGATATGGCTGCCCAGGTGCTCAAGATGTATTTAACTGTGGACGGAATCCCTAAAAAACAGCGGCAAAAGGAGATCCTGAAAAAGGTTTATCAAATACGTTCAAAAAGAGGTTTACTCAAGGATATTTATGGAGCATGGAGGGCATTTCTATGAATCTAAATGATAAGTTGTATCTGGTGCGCTTTAATACGGATCAATCCAGTCATATTCATATTATCGACGGAAAAGTCTGTCTCGAACAATGTATTGATAAACCCTGTACCCGGTTTTGTCCCTCTCATGTTTACCAGTGGGATGAGGAAGAAAAACGGATTGCCGTGGGCTATGAAGGCTGTCTGGAATGCGGTACCTGCCGTATCGGCTGTCCTTACGGCAATATTGACTGGCATTATCCCAGGGGCGGCTTCGGCGTCTCCTGGAAAAACGGTTAAGAAAATATTAATTTACCGGTGGGCAGGCACATTCTTTCTCTCTGCATCATAGATTAGAATTAGCTTAAAATTTGCCTATGATGATGAAAGGAATGAGCTTCATGTATCGTTTTCCCAGAATGTATCCCTGTCCATATCATATGCAGAACCAAATGTATCAGGCCGGACAGATGTCTCAATGTCCCTACTGTACCAATATGCCCATGCATAACCCCAGCCAATTGATGATGACGCAGCATCAATGTCTCCCCTGTCCCGATCAGTCGCCGGCGGGCACACCTATCCGGCTGATGGATTATGGGCCGAATCCTTTTGCTGTCAATATTGAGGAAGCCACTACCCAGAATGATAACTACCGTCTTGCTTTATGGACCGGTGAACATTTGCAGTTGACCTTAATGAGTATCGATGTGGGGGGAGATATTGGCTTAGAAATACATCCTCACGTTGATCAATTCATTCGCATTGAAGAAGGTCAGGGACTGGTGCAAATGGGTGACAGAAGGGATCAATTGGATTTTCAGGCTAATGTTTGTGCAGATTTTATTTTTATTATTCCGGCCGGCAAATGGCATAATCTGACTAACACAGGCAACACGCCGATTAAATTGTATTCGATCTATGCTCCGCCCAATCATCCTCATGGTACGATTCATCAAACGAAGGAAGATGCGGAAGAGCAACATGACTAAAAGTGAGAATACATATAGCAAATAACCTTATACCTTTAAAACGGACACTTTCCGAAAACGGGAAAAACACGGTCGCCCCGTGTTTTTTTCATTTTCCCATAGATTTATTTCCTGATTGTCTGATAGTCTGATAATCTGATAGTATAAAGAAAGGGATATCGATGGACCCCACTTGTATAATAGTAAAATACAGGGTAAACTAAATATGTGGTAAATTTTACTTAGCGAATTTTATTTAGAAGACTTAAAAGGGAGGAAAGAGTTATGGATGTTATTGAAGCTTTACAAACCCGTCGCAGTTTCAGGGCTTATAAACCGGATACAGTAGATCAAGACACGATCAGGAAGATTGTCGAGGCAGCTAATCATGCTCCTTCATGGGCCAACACTCAGCCGTGGGAGTTTTATGTTGCTTCCGGGCAGCCACTGGAGAATTTGCGCCGGCGATGTGTGGAAAATTTCCGCAATGGGGTTGCCATGGAGCCGGATATTCCTTTTGCAAAAGAATGGCCGGAAGCCCATAAAAGTCGTACCTTCAAGATGGGAGCAGCAAGATTTGAAACTTTAGGCATCGACAGGGATGATCAAGAAGGCAGAACAAAACTTACGGAAAATAATTTCAGATTTTTTGGTGCTCCGGTAATGATATTTCCCTGTATGGACCGCAATTTGCCCCAATGGTCCTTGTATGATATGGGAGCTGTGTCACAAAGTATCATGCTGGCGGCGCAGCATTATGGATTAAATACCGTAACTGCAATCATGATGGCAGCTTATCCCCAAATTATCAGGGAAGAGCTAAAGGTACCGGACGAGCTCTCGATTGTGATTGGAATTGCTTTGGGCTATGGTGATGCCGAAAGCGTTCAGAATAATTACGTCACTGAAAGACGTCCCCTTAATGAGATTCTGCATATTCAGGGATGATAAGTAAAATTAAAAATGGATCTCTTGGATCTCTTATGACGAAGCGCGGATCTTAAAGATTATTAAAGGTAAAAGCCAGGGAATTAACAGATACCCTGGCTTTATCAAATTTCAAGACCTTTATTCAGCTTTAGCTGAACGAGTTCACTTCCCACCGTATTTCATAATCTGTCTGAACAATGTTTCTGTAACTACCTCTTTAAATAATATCCCAAAAGTGTATAATTATATTAAACTTTGTATCGGAAGAACGGCCCATATCACTCCATGTAACGGGTTGTCAGACTATAAACTTGGCCGATGCCTAATCTGCTTTTTATGGAGGAAGTCCAGTGACCACAGCAATTATCAGTAACATTCAGAAATATTCCATTCATGACGGGCCTGGTATTCGCAGTACCGTCTTCTTAAAAGGCTGCCCTCTTCGTTGTGCCTGGTGCCATAATCCGGAAAATCTGTCCTTTCAACCGGAGATCCTTTATTATCAGGATAAATGTATCGGCTGCAACTCCTGCCTGGAAGCCTGTCCCAGTCAGGCACTGAGCGCATCTGACCAGGGTATCAATATCGACAAAGAGGCGTGTACCCAATGCGGCACCTGCAGCGAACTTTGTCCCACCCTGGCTCTGGAAAAGCTGGGCCAGGAAATGACTGTCGCAGAGGTACTGGCAGAAGTAAGTAAGGATGAAATCTTTTATCAGCAAAGCAAAGGCGGAGTGACTCTGAGCGGGGGAGAACCCCTGAGCCAGTTGGAGTTTGCGGTGGAATTTCTGAAACGCTGCCAAGAACGTGGTTACCATACCACCGTGGATACCAGCGGTTTTGTCCCGGAAGCAGCATTTGATGCTGTGTTGCCTTATGTAGATTTGTTTCTGTACGATCTCAAGCTTTTAGATGATGATGCACACCAAAGGCATGTGCAAGCACCGGCGGCTCCGGTCTTAAGCAATCTTCGTCATCTCGTGGAAAAAGGAGCCCAGGTATGGATTAGAGTCCCTGTCATTCCAACCATCAATGATGCACCGGAACAGATCCGAAGCATCGGTGCCTTGATGCAAGAATTGAAATTAAAGGAGATCTATTTACTCCCATATCATAAAATGGCAGAAGCAAAATATCAACGCATGCACCTGCCCTACACGATCTCCCATATTGAAGAGCCCACATCAGAGCAGATGCAGGAACTGTTGGAAATTCTCCGCAATTTGGGATTAAATGTGCATCTAGGAGGTTAACTAATATGGCTATTAATATGGAAACTAAAGTAGAAACTGAAGAGGAAACCAAAACGAATAAAAACCTGGGCATGAACGCGCGGATCCAAAAATTGCGTCAGCAAAGCGTCAGCACTGTGCCCACCATCTCCATCGAACGTGCCCTGCTGATGACGGAGGCTTATCAAAAATATCAGGGCAAGGTCTCGATCCCGGTGCTTCGTGCCTTGTCTTTTAAACATCTTTGTGAAAACAAAACGATTGTCATCCTGGATGGGGAACTGATTGTAGGCGAAAGGGGTCCCAAGCCGCAGTCCGCCCCCACCTACCCGGAGCTGTGCTGCCATACCATGGAAGACTTCGAAATCATGGATCAGCGTGATAAGATCTTTTTTAAGGTCAGCGACGAGGCAAAAACGATCCAGGAAGAGGTGATCATCCCCTTTTGGCAGGGTAAAGCCATCCGTGATTTAATTATGGAGCAAATGACGCCTGAATGGCATGCTTGCTACGAAGCAGGTATTTTTACAGAATTTATGGAGCAGCGTTCCCCCGGTCATACGGTTTGTGACGATAAGATCTATCACAAGGGCATGCTGGATTTTAAAGCTGAGATCAAAGAACAGCTTGCCCGGCTGGATTATGTTCATGATTTTGATGCCTATAATAAGCAAGAAGAGTTAAAGGCCATGGATATTGCCTGCGATGCCCTGATCATTTTTGCCCGGCGCCATGCGGCATTGGCCCGGGAAATGGCCGCAGCATGCACTGATGCATTGCGCAAAGCAGAGCTTTTTAAGATTGCCGAGAATTGTGAATGGGTTCCGGCCCATGCGCCGAGAACGTTCCATGAAGCCCTGCAGATGTACTGGTTTGTCCATCTGGGTGTGATCACGGAGCTGAACACATGGGATGCTTTTTGTCCCGGACATCTGGATCAGCATCTGGATCCTTTTTATCAAAAAGAAGTTGCCGCGGGCAGCCTTACCCGGGAAAGCGCCATGGAATTGCTGGAAAGCTTTTGGGTGAAGTTTAACAATCAACCGGCACCGCCCAAGGTGGGCATTACTTTGAAAGAGAGCGCCACCTATACCGATTTTTGCAACATCAACATTGGCGGTATGAAGGGTGACGGCTCCAACGGGGTCAGTGAGGTTTCTTATCTGCTCTTGGACATTATCAAGGATATGCGGATTTTGCAGCCCTCGACCAACGTGCAGATCAGCAAAAAGAATCCAGATAAATTCGTCATCGAAGCGGGGCGGGTGATCAGAGAAGGTATGGGTTTTCCCTCTGTCTTTAACCATGATGCGGTGGTTATGGAGCTGCTGCGTCAGGGCAAGAGCCTGGAAGATGCCCGCAAAGGCGGCACCTCCGGGTGTGTGGAAGTGGGTGCCTTTGGCAAGGAGGCCTATATTCTCACCGGTTACTTTAACATGGTCAAGGTACTGGAGATCACCCTGCATAATGGGATTGATCCCCAAACAGGGAAGAAAATCGGCTTGGAAACCGGGGATGCCCGGGACTTTAAGTCCATGGATGATTTAATGGAAGCGTTCAAAAAGCAGATCGCCTACTTCATCGATGTGGATATTCGGGGCAACAATGTCATTGAAAAAATGTATGCCCAATATATGCCTTCTCCTTTTATGAGCGTGATTATCGAAGACTGTATCACCAAAGGCAAGGACTATAACGCGGGCGGCGCCCGTTACAACAGCCGTTACATCCAATTTGTCGGCCTGGGCTCCATCACCGACTGCTTCAGTTCCATCAAAAAGCATGTTTTTGATGATCAATCTTTGTCCATGGATCAGCTGCTCACTGTACTTGGGGCGGACTTTCAAGGTTATGAAAAAGAACGCCAGATTTTTTTGAATAAGACGCCCAAATATGGCAATGACGACGACCGGGCAGACAGCTTGATCATGGATATGTTCGAAATCATCTACGAACTAACCAACGGCAGACCCACCCCCAACGGCGGTCAGTACCGGGTAGAAATGCTGCCCACCACCTGTCATGTATACTTCGGCTCTGTCATTGGAGCGACCCCAGATGGCCGGAAAGCCGGGGTAGCTCTCTCCGAAGGGATTTCACCGGTACAGGGAGCGGACAGATGCGGCCCCACGGCCGTGATCAAATCAGCGGCCAAGCTGGATCAGCTGCGCACCGGCGGCGCATTGCTCAATCAGAAGTTTACCCCCGGCGTACTAGCAGGAGAGACCGGTCTGGAAGGTTTGAAGGATTTGATCCGGGCATATTTCGCTCTGGACGGTCATCATATTCAGTTCAATGTGGTGGACAGTAAAATGCTTCAGGATGCCCAACGTCATCCGGAAAATTACCATGACCTGATTGTGCGAGTAGCCGGGTACAGCGATTACTTTAATAACCTGACCAGGGAATTGCAGGACGAGATTATTCAACGCACGGAACAGACTGGATTCTAGGGGAAATAGATGTAGGAAAAATCGATGTATTGGCTTATAATAATCTTAATGCAAGGATAATATAATGAGGCTATTATTAATGAAGCTATTACAAAAATAGGAGGGTTAAATATGCTAAGTTATGTGGTTGCTATTTCCCAAAACAATGTCATTGGCAAGGAACAAGGCCTCCCCTGGCATCTTCCGGATGATGCAAAATTCTTTAAGGAGGTGACCCTTTCCCAAAGCAAAACCATGATCATGGGGCGTAAGACCTTTGAATCATTGCCCAAGGTACTGCCGGGAAGAAAGCATATCATCCTCACACGCAATGAAGATTATCAGGTCAATGATGAGAATGTTGTGGTTATCCATAATTTGGATGATCTAAAGCCCATGATTGAAGCTCCGGAAGAGTATTTTGTTATCGGCGGGGCAAAGATATTTAACTTGCTTTTTCCCTACGTGGAGAAAATGTATCTGACGGAAATTCATGAAGATTTTCCGGGAGACACCTTTTTCCCCAGCTATGACAGGGGAGAGTGGAAGGTTATCGAGCAAAAGGAAGGCACCGTGGACGAAAAGAATCACTACAAGCATACCTTTTTTATACTGGAGAAAATCAAATAGCCTGAGTATCCTAGAATTAAGCGTGTCAAGGGAACGGAATTGTCGAAACTGCGTTCCCTTGACATTTTTTGAATAAGTAAGATCAAATGTAAGCAATAAGGCCGGGAACAGGCACTTTTCTGATTTTCACTTTAGGGAAAACCGAATTTCATTACTAATTTAGAAGGGAATTGATCCCAATGTCAGATCATAAAAAAGAACCCAGAATCAAAATCACGCATAATGGACCTTATCTTGTATCAGGTAAGGTACCACTATACGAAAAAATCATTGTACCAGTAGGAAAGCATTATGTGCTCCAAGATGGACGTGAACTGCCCCAATCTGATGTATATGCACTTTGCCGCTGCGGCAAATCAAAAAACACTCCATTTTGTGATGGAAGCCATGAGAAGGTCGGTTTTGTGGGCGAAGAAACTGCTTCAAAAACAAAATATGAAGACAGAGCCGATTATATGGAAGGACCTGGTATTGACTTATTAGATGATCATAGGTGTGCTCTTGCCCGTTTTTGCCATCAAGAAAAAGGAGATGCCTGGGAATTAACGGCAAGATCCGATCAAGATGACTGTAAAAAGGAAGCAATTCAGGCAGCATGTGAGTGCCCGTCCGGACGACTGACAGCTGTTGAAAAGACCGGGGCAAGAATTGAACCCACATATGAACCATCAATTGAGATCATTCAGGACCCGGAAAAGGGTGTTAGTGCAGGTATTTTTGTTAAGGGAAATATTCCTATCGAATCATCAGATGGCGAAACATATGAAATCAGAAATAGGGTTGCTCTGTGTCGGTGCGGTAGGTCAGGAAATAAGCCATTTTGTGATGTGTCACATGTATCTGGGAGATTTAAAGATAAAGACAAAGAATGATGGAGATAGTTTATTAACTTTCCTTAAACCATGGTGCTTGCATCATGGTAATTCTTTTTTTTCTGCAAGATAGCTGCTTCGCCCTTGAGTTTAGCGATATATCCGGATCCTTAGCGAGCATTAACAATATCATAACAGAAAAATATCGACAAGTATCCTCATTATGATGCTTATACCGTGCCAGAAGTTTCGTTACAAGACTCCAAGCAGCAAACAGTCAGGAAGGTTATACAACTTTCCTGACTGTTTGCTGCTTACTCACTCCTAATCATACTCTTGCCCCATGAGTTCAGGAGACCATTTTGGGAATCAACTTTCTTTTCCTCCATTTTAATATTTACTATTTTTAGCTCTTCATCCCAGTGAACTTGGGCACCTAACAATTCTGCAATGAAACGGGTCGGAAGGAATATCCGATTTTGACAAAGACGGGGCGGAATTTCCGGGTTTTCTTTGCTGCCGTTAATCCACAATTCAATCGTATTAGGGGAAGATCGTTGGGGGAGCAAGGATTTGTCTGTATTCACCAATACTCTTTTCGCTGCCCCGTCCCATACCACTTTTGCCCCCAGTCCTGACATGAGAGCGCGCAGGGGAACCATAAGACGGCCCTGTTCCAGGTATGGGGGAGCATCCGTAACCACCAATTGTTCGTTAACCGTTAACAAGGGATCCGGATTGGGTGCGACAACTTGGTAAGGCATTGATTCTCCCCCAGAATAAAAGATATAAAGGGAGTATTTGCCCGGAGTAATAGGCACCATTTCACCCTTTAAATTTTCCCCAAAGGGAGGCATCGTAATTTGGCTATTATATCGCCCTAATTTAACCGGAATGGAACCAATATACAAAGCATCCTTGGTGGGGAACCACCTTCCGTTGACCGCTTCATATTGATTTCCGCCAAAATCACCGCGCAGAGGTCCGATAAAAAGATTTATCTCATTTTTCTCTATATGTTCCCCTTGCACTGTATAGGCTTTCCCCAGTACCATCCTGTCCGGCAGTGAAATATTACTCTCCGGCACGTGAAAAAGTTCGAGCAGATTATTATACTGGACGGCAACCCCTGGATCCACACCAAAAGGTTCTTGCCCGGGTAAGGATAAATTAGCCATATCAGACGACAGAAACTGAATCGCAATCGTAGTATCATTTTTTAGCTTCAGAACCAGGTCCGTATCAAAGAAAGCGTTCCAGGCATCCTGTTCATAGTGTTTGATCGGGTGCTTGCTCATGGCATTGACTGCCTCAACTATTTTTTTCAGAGCAGGAAGATCTTCTTCCCGTTGATAAAACAGAGGCAGATAAGTTAAATCAGCTTGCCCTGCTTCCACGTAGTTAATATCCTCTACATGAAGTTCGTAAATATTTTGTTCTTCTCCCAGTGCCGCCACTGGGCTGGCCAGGGTGATCATAGTGCAGGTAAAAATCAAATTGGCCAGCAGCTTCCTCAAAATATACAGCATCTCAGCTTCCATGATAAGGTTCTTTTTTTGGCAAAAATTATTCACGGGTAACACCTCCTTCTTCCAATTACTTAAAAAGACGTATAAAACATGGAAAAAGTTCCTGCCTTGTTTGCGATAATATCACTTAGATTATATTTATAATGAAAATGGATTGATCCATGTAAGATCATAAAAAATAAGCCAAAATTAAAAATCACGTACAATGGACTATATCATGTATCAGGTAGGGTACAACTATATGAAAAAATCATTATACCGGTAGGAAGGCATTATTAAATCCAAGATGGACGTGAGCTGCCTCGCAGAATATGGTTTAAGCGGTCTCTAATGGTTACCCAAAGGAGGATTTCACAATTCCGCGGATAAAATACAGGAACTTTTCCCGTTAAAAATTGGTCTATAAATAAGATGAATATCTTGGGTAAATAATTGACAAGGGGTGAAGGCCTATTAAAAAGAGATTAGATTTCAAAAAAACTGATTTGGAGGCGGTAGAATGAAAAAGATCATGCTCATTGCTATGATTTGGTTGTTGGTGACTACTACTGGTCCAGCATTGGCGGTAAATATTAATGAATATAATCAAGACCTGGAATTAAACACATTTCAAGACAGCATTATTATGTCGTTAAACACGGATAAAGCTTTTGTTAATGGGAGAGAGATGTCGGGTAAAAAACCAATTCTGGAGAATGGCAGAACCATGGTGCCTCTGCGCTTTCTGGCAGAAAATTTGCAGGCAAAAGTAGACTGGCATCCAACAAAAAAAGAAGTGCAGATCAATGATGGGAAGAAAAAAATATTATTAACCATCGGTAGTAAAGATATGTTGGTGAATGGGGCGAAAATCAAAATTGACGATCCGGCAATACTCAGAAATGGAACTACATATTTGTCGTTTCAGACTATAGGGGATGCTTTGGGAAAAACGACAGAGTTCAAAAATGACGGCAAATTAATCATGGTCAGCAATCAACCAATGGATTTGAATCTGACCGCTCTGAATACCTTAAAGGCATCATTTGACGAAAATTATCAAGTGCTTTATGGTGATACCTGGGTGATAATTGCTGAAAAAAACAATCGATTATATGGCTGGGATCTGAATAACCGTAATGATTTTACGGACTTGGGTGACAATTTCACTAATGAACGGCTGAAGGAAGGGAAAGAACTTTATTTATCATTTCATATTGGGGACAGTACCATGGGTTCAGACCAAATATTTGCCATCTATCCCGATAAAGAAGTGAAGTTTATTTACTCTACTGATCTATTGGGGATGAAAGAAAAAGACGGCTGGTTATATATGCTGGTTGAAAATAACTTTTGGGCCATGATGCTCGATTCCATTGAATTGAGGAAAAAGTTCAGCGGAAATCTAATCAGATTAAATATTGCTGAAGCCATCACTTACCATGAAACAGCAAATAATGATGTTCCTTTTCAAGCGCAACAATTAGGTGAACCAGGCTATTTTTATGGCATACATCCAATTGTCGGCGATTATTATGGGAGAATAATTGTTCGTGAATTGAAAAGGGATCGCAACAGTTATATGTTTGACTGGGCAATAAAAGATGACGCGATTTACGCCATTGGAGTTGATTTTACTTCCGATCAAGCAGATAAAACCGTTGCTCAATATAAAATACCTTTTACCGGCAGAAGTCATGAAAAAATCCCAGCGACAGATGATGCGCCGGAACAATTAAGTGAAATTTTGGCCCGAGGACTGGCCGATACAGACATCGATTTAAAAGATATTGAAAATGGGATCCTCATTGAGCATAGCTCTTTCGACCTGAATCAAGACGGCAGGTCAGACGAAATGTATATGATTGCCAGCTCAATGAGTATCGATAATTATTTTACTGCCCCGGCATATTTTATTTACATCACTTCTCCTGACGATAAGTTTCGCATTATTCAACTGGATTTTCCTCCTATTGACTTAACGGAGGGAAACATCAATATTCAGTATGGCGATATCAGCGGAGATAAAATCCCGGAAATCTTTTATTCTGTGGATTATCCTCAACCGGAGCATGTGGAAAGATCGCCTCATATGCTGCAATATTCCCCCGAAACCGGAAAATTCTCGGACCTGGATATTGCAGGGGAAAATGATTTTCTCATCCGGGATTGGGGCATTGAAAAGAATAGTGAAAATAATAATGAAGAAGCGGAATTGTGGCTGGATCTTAAAAAGAACATCCATGATGACCAGGGTATACGCCATTACTTTCGCCTGTATCAAGATAGGTTGATAAAGCGGGAGAATTATGACAGAATAACCAATCCGGATATCAGCCATGAACAAGATCGGGAGGCAGTATTTGCCGATAGCAATTTGGAAAATATCGTGCGCAAGGAAATTGATAAATATGAGGGTCCAATTTATCAAAGTGAGTTAAAAGGGATTACCCGTTTATGGGCCGGGGGGAAAATGATATCCAACCTGAAAGGAATTGAATATTTGGCTGATGTTGAGGAGGTGGATTTCTCCGGAAACATAATCGAGGATTTACACCCGGTTGAGAAGCTGGTTAATTTAAAAGAAGCTGATTTTTCCGCAAACAAGATCCGTGATTTCAGCCCTCTCAACAAGCTAAATGCGCTGACGACATTGGATCTGTCATTTTGTGATATATCGGATCTTCAATCCCTTGGTGAAATGCCCAACCTGAAATCCCTTGATTTGGACTATAACAAGATTACTGATTTACGTCCGCTGGCAAAGCTGAAGGGATTACAGAATCTTTATTTATATAGCAACCAGATTAAAAGTATTGATCCGCTGGCCGCATTAACCAATTTGGAGAACCTGTCACTGCAGGAAAATCAAATTAAGGATGTTAGTCCGTTAAAAGACTTGACTTCTTTACAATCCTTGGGACTAACAGGAAATCCGATCAGCAATCTTGATGTATTGTCAACTTTGGAAGATACGTTTATTTATTGATGTTGAATTTCTCTCAAGTAGGTTAATCTATTGTGGCCGGTTTTTCAATGACTACGGTGGCCTACTATTAGATTACCATAGACAGCCGGACTGAAGATAGTTAAAGGAAAGCATCAAATAGTTTAAAGAAATAGAAAAAAAGCTTAAGAACGCCAGACAGGCATTCTTAAGCTTTTTTAATGATGAAAATGAAACAAACATTATGCAGTGGTTTTTAATTGATAAACATGAAATGTGAGGGTTGCAAAAAGCTGCATCAAGCAAATATTAAAACGTATTTCAATACATTTGTTTGTTTCATTTTATAGTATATCCTAAAATATTAGTTTATCAACAAAAATATAAAACTAGTAAATTTCATAAATCTCTGAAAAGATTGACATTCCGCAGAGAATGATATATTATGAATTAACAAACCATTATTATCTAGCAAATATAATAACGTTGAGATTGAAAGGTGGTGAAAAAGTTGAACCATTATCATGAAATCGTATTTACAATTCAATTTTTAAAGGATGTCACATTTGACGAGGTGCAATCGGGGATTGCGGAACTCATAAACCGAAGCATGCTGCTGGATGAGGAACTAAAAAATTTCCATCATCAAAGAGGGTATAAACTATACTGTTTTTCCGCTCCGTATCCTTTGGAGCAAGATAAGATTTATCGGGAAGGTCGAATGTACTGTTTTAATCTGCGCACAATGCATTTAAACTTTGCTTTAAAGATTAAGCAATATTTATCGAAGACTCATGGGATTGCTAAGGTCATTTCAAGTGACTTAAAAAACTATTCTTTTAAGCACATTAATGAATTAATAACCCTAACACCTATCGTATGCACTTTGAACAATAGATGTTGGTTACATAATGATGGAATCGCACTTCTATCAGAAAGACTGCATCTAAACGCATATAAGAAATGCAAAAGCCTAGACGATTCATTTGAAGAAACGGCAGAATTCTTTTTTGACAGAATAGAAATTCTTAACAAAGTCGCAATTAAAATCAAGTACAAAGGTAAGAATACTATATTGCTCGGACACAAAATTAAGCTATCTGTAAAACCTCAACCATGGGCTCAGCAGATGGCCAATATCGTGCTGGCATCCGGTGCTTTGGAAAAAAATAGTCTGGGATTAGGATACTGTTTGGCCAGGAGGTGAAAGGATGTTTAAGGAACTGCTCCAGGAGTTTATGAATCACCAGGTGCAAGATACTAAATTTGATGTGGACACGATTGTGATCCAGAATTATAAACTTAAACCAGGACTATATTTCCGCATAAGGGAAAATAATGAGACAGATTGCTATTTTGTCAAAAAGTCAACAGCACCTGACAATGACCCATTAGTGGAATGGTTTAAAGAAGCTGATTTTGCGAGTACCTTGATAGAAATGAATAAACCAATTGACCCCAAAAAACAAATCCATAGTAACAATATTTATACCTTGTTTTGTAAACACGATGTTTTTATAGGTGAGCGCGGTATTAACCCAGATTTAATGGAGCATATTGATCGTTATTTTGATGCTTTACCAAAGATCAAGGATAAAAAAAGTGAAGAAATTCTTGCAACTGCCGGATATCAGCCTTTAAATACGGAAACTGTCGAAGAATGTAAAACGAAATTTTTGAATGTTTTAGATGCTATTAAAGACATGATTATCCAATACGATATTAAAGATAATAGCTATGTAAAGCTGTTCCTGGATGTGTCCCTTGAAAAATATCAATATGAAAGCGGCCGCTATTTATTGCCGCGCATATTCAACAGTAACAATTATAACATTATGATGGATGAACAGGTAATTGGTCTTTCTAATGCAAATATGGGTATGAATGCTAAAAAACCTTATCTGGAGCATAAAACAACACAATTTAAAGTTCCCTACCGAATTACTGCGGAGGATGGAGTTCTACTACATAAGTTCTTCTTGTGGCTGAATGGACTGGAACTAGAAGGAAAAACCCTTTATACCGGTTACATCCCTGTGGGAGTTCATTTGCCGGGACTATTTGCCGTAGCCAAGGATATAAAAGTTCGGAGTTCGGCCATGTATGTCAACCTGGATCGTGGCATCAATGTGACCATCGATGACTATGACTTTTTACCAAGATTTAATAACAGCATGGACAAACCCATTCGCTTTAAAGATTATTTTGAATCATCAAATTACCCCAGTCAAAAATTGAACAAGTTAAACGAAGTGGAGACTCATATCAATTTATACCTATATGGCGGACATTTGATACGAAACTATTATACCGAAAGAGTAAAGGTTACGGATAATTTGTCACGAGAACTAGCCGTGCAAATTGTAACGTCACGGGATGCAATGCATGATTGGTTGAGGAAAGGAAATGAAGTACCGATTAGAAGTTGTGTGGACAAGGTTTCGATGGGCGTGCTCTTGGCTCGGTTACAGAACCTTGAATATGTATCTGCTTTAGCCCAAATGCTAAATGTAAGGCTGGCACTTTTAAACTATTTTAACAAGGAGGAAAATGATATGGGTTATGTCATGGAAGAGACATATCTAAGTTTAAAGGACAAGGTGCTTAGCAAAAACAAAAATGAGCATATTGCTTGCCAAAATTCTCTGGAATTTTATATAGCGGCAGGCCAGATTCTCTATTACTATTTCAGTTTAAGTGAAGCTCAGAAGATGCACTATGATGTCTTTTTGAGGGGGATTGTTTCGGCTAAGAACATTCAAACTATTAAAGATGAACATTATAAATATCTTCATAAATATTCTTATGCTATCGACTATAATAATCAGCGTTTTAATAACATGTTAAGCATTGTGACTTCTTACGCCCCCGAAAATGAAGAATCAATTGACCGTGATGCACTGTTATACGGATTTGCAGCTAATAATATTATTTACTTTAAAGATGATGATAAGAGTAAACAGGATAATAATGAAGTAAAACCGGATGAAAATGAAGGGGGTAAATGAAATGAAGAAAAACAATAGAGTATACGGTATTCTCGCCGTTGGAGCTTATATGGCAAATTTTAATGCGGATTTGTCAGGGTATCCCAAAACCACCGCGGATAATATTATTTTAGGCAGTGACAAAGCTTTAAAGTATCCTATGAAGCGGATGTGGATGATTCAAGGGGAACCGGTGCTATATATCAAGAGCATGCAAATTAAGGAAGATAAAGGAGGAGAAAAGCTACAGCCCCGAGATCTTAATGAAAGATATTCCTTCCTTTTCGGTAGTTTAGATGAAAAGACTTCTTCAAAGGAAGTCTTAGGAAAACTTTTTTCAGCCATTGATGTCATGAATTTTGGTGCTACCTTTGCTGAAAAAAAACAAAACATCAGTATTACAGGGGCAGTGCAGATTAATCAGGGGTTAAATCTCTACAAGGATACAGAGATACTTGTTCAAGATATTCTCTCACCTTTTCGCAATTCTAATGAGAAGAGTGAAGACAAGCTGGCCTCTTCCATGGGGACAAAAATTGTCACAGACGAAGCTCATTATGTTTACTCATTCTCGGTTAATCCGGCGAATTATCACGACTATATTGGATTAGCTAATGGCTTTGAAGGGTACACGCAGGAAGCTTATGACAAGTTCAAATGTGCAGCTCGAGTAGCAACGACTGCCTTTAATACCAACTCCAAAAGCGGTTGCGAAAATGAACTGGCCGTCTTTATTGAATTAAAAGAAGAAAGCCAATTATTCTTAGCCAATTTGGATCGTTATGTCAGTGCGCAAAGGGATGGGGATCATATCCTTTATGATCTTTCAAAATTGGCCCAAGCTCTGGAGCCGCACTATGATCAGATTCAATCTGTGGAGATTTATTGCAATCTCGCGACAATCAAGGTAAATTGTGGTTCGCTGCCCGGCAAAGTAGAATCTATATATTAAGAGGTGGTGTTGATGAAAAGCATCCGATTTACTCTGTCGGGGAAGGCCGCTTGCTTTCGCCAACCCGATGTAAACGCCCAGGTTTATTTTACCTATAATAATATTCATAAGGTCGCCTTATTAGGGCTGCTCGGGGCAATTCTGGGGTTAAGCGGATACCGAAATTACAAGCTATACGACCAGAAGGAACCAGATTACCCGGAATTTTATCAAGTGCTGTCGAGTCTGTATGTAGCAATTATCCCCAATGGGGAAAATGGCTATTTCACAAAGAAAATTCAGTATTTTAATAATAGCGTCGGATATGCCTCGAAAGAACAAGGCGGGAATCTTCAGGTGCGGGAACAATGGCTGGAACATCCCAGCTGGACGATCTTCCTTGCCCAGAATAACTTGCCGGATGGGACATGGGACAAGCTTTGTCACAGTTTACTCCATGGACAATGTATTTATATTCCTTATCTTGGGCGTAATGATTTTCCTGCTCAGATAGATGCGGTGAGTATGGTGGAACTAACTCCTACCCGTGCATCTCGAATTGATTCCTTGTTTAGATTCGACGGCGACCTTAGAGCATTGGATGGAGGAGGACCATCCCAATATCTATTTGTAGAAAATGCCCCTCTAGCTTTAGTCCGGAAACATAACTTTTATGAATTTGCTCGTTTTATTTACACAAATGGCAATATTCCCATAGGATACCTGCCCGACCATTTATATACAGATGGTCAACGGCAATATTATTTCTATTAAGCACGATGTACAATGGGGTGGAAAGTAGGGAAAATGGCTTTCTATCCCATTGACAGGGGGTGACATTGTGAAAACTGTCGAATTATTAACTCCTGAAGCCATAAAAGATACGCGCTATCTCGCCCATACCAGGATTGTTGGTGAAAGGAAAGAAACCGAAACCCTTCTGGCACATTCTGATCTAACTCTGCATTACCTTGCTATCTATTGTGATCAGAAGGGAATTGAGAACATTACAAAAGACTTGATCAAATGTTGTGGATTTTCTGATGAAGAAGGCGAAAAGGTTTATCAATTATTTTGCTATGCCATCTATTTACATGATTTTGGAAAGATCAACCCGCGTTATCAGTATCAGGTTTTAGAAAATAAAGATTTCCGGCTTATGATCAGGAAAGCAAACAATTCTCATCATGCTTTAGCTTCAAGTTATTTGTATATTGATTATATGTATCAAGTTCTATTAAAAAATCCTTCAGAAGCAATGAAGAAATGTCTGAGTGCATTCGCATATTGCATCTATAAACACCATGGGGAATTAGGTGATGGAAGTCAGTTTTCTAAGTTGGAGCTTTGGGATGAAGAGTATTTTCAAAGTGTGCTTGATGAAAGTGTTTTTGAAGACATTCAATATTATATGCAGGAGTCTAAGTCGATTAAAGATCCTGTCAGCTTTTACATTCTTTGTCGATTACTTTACGCATTGATAACGGGCTGTGATTATTGTGCTACTGAAGAATTTATGACAGGTCAGCCGGTGCAGCCGATGGTGATCCAAAACAGAGGAGAAGACCTAAAGCAAAGCTATGATGAAAGTACCCTGGTCAATAGCATCAGGCAGTTCCATAAGGATCCAAAAACTTTCCGAGGAACTCCAATCAATGCTCTGCGCAATGAAATATTTATTGAGTCAGAAGCTAATCTTAAGGAAAATCCGGAAGCTCATATTTATTATCTGGAGGCACCAACGGGAGCTGGAAAAACGAACATGGCCATCAATCTTAGTTTGCGTGTTCTTGAGATCGATCCGCAGATTAATAATATTTTCTACATATTCCCTTTTAATACTTTGGTGGAGCAAACAAAAGATACACTGTTGCCTTTTTTCGGAGATCAAATTGCAGTGGTTAATTCCCTTACTCCCGTTGTTATGGGTGGAGATGGTGAGAAAGACAATTATGAAGCAGCCTGGCTGGATCGCCTTTTTAATAACTATCCGATTGTTTTAACTTCACATATCAATTTCTTTAATGCTTTGTTTGGGTGCGGACGGGAACGTTGCTTTCCGCTGCTTAAGCTATGTAATAGTGTAATCATTTTGGACGAAATTCAAAGTTACAAGAATAGTATCTGGCGAGAAATCATTACTTTTCTCCAAGGCTACGCCCGGCAGCTAAATATGAAGATCATAATTATGTCGGCCACACTTCCTCAATTAGACTTGCTGCTTAAGACGGTCGAGGGCAAGTTTGTCTCATTAGTGAAGGATCCACAAAAGTATTATCAGCATCCTCTTTTTAAAGGAAGAGTTCATTTGGATTTCTCTTTGTTGGAAAAGGGTAAGATTACTATAGAAGAACTTAAAGATGAAGTATTACGGTTTAAAGATAAAAGAGTGTTAGTGGAATTCATTAAAAAAAAGACAGCCAGGGAATTTTTCGAACTTTGCAAGGAAGAATGTCATGCTGTTTTACTTACAGGTGACGATAATGGGGCAAGAAGAGAACAGATCATAAAAAGGATTAATAACGGGGAAAAGATGGTTTTGATTGCAACGCAAGTAATCGAAGCTGGAGTCAACATTGATATGGAAATTGGTTTTAAGGATATTTCTCTTCCGGATGCCGAAGAACAATTTTTGGGACGAATCAATCGGTCATGCTTGAACACTAGCGGTGCTGTTGCCTATTTCTTTGATCTTGACAATGAGGAAGTAATTTATCGGGGAGACGCTCGCTTGCGTTATTCCGTCAGGGATGTTGCTATTCGAAGAAAGGTAGAGGAGAAGCGTTTTGACGAAATTTATGCCCAGGTTTTTGCTGATTTGATTGCTAAGACCAGTATGGCAAATAAGATGAATTTGGCATACTTAGATAATGATTGTGTTCAGTTAAATTGTAAGCGCATAGAGGATCAGATGCGTTTAATTGATCAGAGTTATCAATTATTCATTCCATATATTTGGGAAGATTTAAATGGTTATGATGTGTGGGAAGAATATAGAGCTTTAGGTATGAATCGGGATATGGGATATGCTCAGCGAAAAATTGAATTTTCCAGGTTGGCATTAAAGATGTCTTATTTTACTTTTACCGTATTTCGAAACAAGATACCATACGGGGTAGAAGAGTATGGCGGATATTATTTTATTGATGGCGGAGAGCAATTCGTCACAGACGGAGTGTTGGATCGGACGGCATTAGAGGAGTTTTACGGAGGGATGTTTTTATAAATGCTGACAGGAACTATTGTGAATTACTATACACATTGTCAAAGACAGTGCTGGTTATTTTCACATAATCTAAACATGGAAGACAATTCGGAGGACGTTAGGATCGGCAAAGTGCTGCATGAACTGAAAAAGCAAGGAACGGAAGAAATCGCATTAGAAGGAATCAAGCTGGATAAGCTGACGGCGGAGTATGTCACGGAAATCAAAAAATCGGATGCCGATTTAGCTGCGGCGAAAGCCCAGTTGGAATTCTATTTAGTTACTCTGTATGACAAGGGGATTATACGCAAAGGTTGCTTAGAATGCCTGGAGAAGAATAAGCAAAGTAAAAGTGTCCACACATTAGTGATGTCGGAGGAAGATATCGAAGAACGGAAAGCTTATTATCGTCAGATCGAGGATTTCCTAGAACAAGAACAACCTCCATCTCCGGTTTTTAAGCCTATTTGCAAGAAATGTGCCTACTATGATTATTGCTTTATCTAGTTAAGGGAGGGATGAAGAATCAGTAAGAGTAATGAGACGCGTTATATTTTTTCGTCCGGAGAGTTATTTCAAAAGGATTTTTCCATTGTACTCCGTAAGGATGAGAAAAATATTTATTTACCAATAAAGGATACACGAGAATTATATTGCTTTAATGATATAACCCTCAGTACGAAAATGCTGCAGTTATTATCAAAGGCAGGCATCATCGTTCATTTCTTTGGTTATCATGGAAACTATATCGGAACATTTTATCCGAAGGAGCAATTAATAAGCGGTAGGCTGACTGTCGCTCAGGCCTTAGCTTATAAAGATAAAAGAATGATGATTGCCGGGGCAATAGTTAAAGGAATTGCCCGTAATATCTATTTTGTGCTTTATCATTATTATCGTCATGGAAAAAATGAATTTAAGGATTACCTTGATTGGTTACGCAAAGATGTTCCGAATTTGGTTGATAAGACAAATGATATCAATCAACTGCTTCGTGTAGAAGGGGCGATCTGGGCAAAATTCTACCAAAGTTTCCGAACCATCTTACCGGAATCATTTGCGATGAACAAAAGGGTAAAAAGGCCTCCTGACAATCCCATAAATGCTTTGATATCTTTTGGTAATTCCTTACTGTATACGAAGGTGATTACAGAAATCTATCACACCCACCTAGATCAAGCCATATCTTTTTTGCATGAGCCTGCAGAACGCCGCTTTTCATTAAGCTTAGATTTATCAGAAGTGTTTAAACCGGTGTTGGTTTTTAAGACGATATTCGACTGTGTTAATAATAGGAAGATTACCGTAGAGAAACATTTTGACAAAAAATTGAATTATGCCTTACTCAATGAAAGCGGGCGTAAAGTCTTTATTGAGGCGTTCGAGGAACGTCTGAACCAGGCTTTTGAGCACCAAACTTTAAAAAGAAGGTGCAGCTATAAACATGCTATTAGACTGGATGGATATAAGTTAATTAAATTTATAATGGAGGAGAAAAGTTTTACCCCTTTTAGTTTGGAGGATAAGAAATGAAAAATTTCAACTATAACTATGTAATTCTTTTTTATGATGTTGGCGAAAAACGTGTAACGAAGGTATTCAAGATATGTAAGCAGTATCTGAAGCATTATCAAAAATCTGTTTTCAGGGGACATATCACTCCTGGAAACTTTTTGGAACTTAAGGGGAAACTCAAAAAAGTAATTGACCCGGAGTATGATTTTATAACATTTATTCAAACAATGAGTGAGTCATCTTTTCACGAAGAAAGTATGGGTAATACGGGCATTGATCCTGAGTCATTAATTATTTGATTTTTTCCATGTTAGACTATATAGTTAAAGGGTAAGAAGCTTGATACAAGAGTGATGAGGGACGATAGAGATAAATTTTGTTATAATTTAGTTCAGCATGGAAAAATGAGCGGTAAAAGCTGATGTAATACGGCTTAGCGGTTTTTACTAAACTGGAAAGCGGCCATTTTATCTTGGCGGAACCTCCACATTGGATGTATTGAAATTTGAGCAAATCTTCATCGCTTATTTCATCAAACTTAGCGGAACCTCCACATTGGATGTATTGAAATCCAAGAAAGTAATAAGCGGCGCGGGAGAGATGCGATAGCGGAACCTCCACATTGGATGTATTGAAATAGGACTTGGCTGAGTTTGAATTACTGGACAGAATAGCGGAACCTCCACATTGGATGTATTGAAATTTAATTCTAACTGTTATTAGATTTTTTTCTCCTTGCGCGGAACCTCCACATTGGATGTATTGAAATAGCGTTAATTTTAGCTGGTGTAAGTATTACGTCTGGGCGGAACCTCCACATTGGATGTATTGAAATAAACGACAGAATGATTGATAGACAAATTCGAGGAGTGCGGAACCTCCACATTGGATGTATTGAAATTTGTTCTGCCATTGCTCCCGGATGTGGGGATATTTAGCGGAACCTCCACATTGGATGTATTGAAATTAATTTCCATAACCACACCTTCTAAACCATTGATAGCGGAACCTCCACATTGGATGTATTGAAATATCTCAAACTCATTTTCATTGTTCTGCCATTGCTCCGCGGAACCTCCACATTGGATGTATTGAAATATAAACTTGTCCGCTTTCTCGGAAAAAATAAATGCAGCGGAACCTCCACATTGGATGTATTGAAATTGTTCCCTGCAAATCTGATTTACTTTAAGCAAGTATTGCGGAACCTCCACATTGGATGTATTGAAATTAAAAGAATCCTGTTCCTCCGTATTCGACAGTGCTAGCGGAACCTCCACATTGGATGTATTGAAATTAGTTTGCATTATGCAGGTAATACACGCTGTAAAAGGCGGAACCTCCACATTGGATGTATTGAAATAAGCTAATAAACCAAATCTATTTATTTGTCTAAACGCGGAACCTCCACATTGGATGTATTGAAATAAGTTAATAGAAATGTATATGTCTTTAAAAGGAAAAGCGGAACCTCCACATTGGATGTATTGAAATTAGTTTGCATTATGCAGGTAATACACGCTGTAAAAGCGGAACCTCCACATTGGATGTATTGAAATTAGCTTGTCAGGCTCCGGAAAGATTCTTCACATATAGCGGAACCTCCACATTGGATGTATTGAAATAACTAACGTCAGTTACATTCGGGTCTGTTTCTGTAGCGGAACCTCCACATTGGATGTATTGAAATTCACGCCAAAACTCCCCGCCGCTGTGCTTTTTAAAGCGGAACCTCCACATTGGATGTATTGAAATCGATACAGCATGATATCGCGCCGCTTGCCCCAACGGGCGGAACCTCCACATTGGATGTATTGAAATAAAGGGAAAAGACAAATTAATACTTCTGGTTGTCTTGCGGAACCTCCACATTGGATGTATTGAAATGGTGTTGTTTATACACAAGTAAAAGATCTTATATTTGCGGAACCTCCACATTGGATGTATTGAAATATGGCTTTTTGGGGCATTTGCTTTTTTAAAGACTTAGCGGAACCTCCACATTGGATGTATTGAAATCCAAGAAAGGGGAGAAGAGAAGTGCCAAGCAAACCGCGGAACCTCCACATTGGATGTATTGAAATACATTACTGCCAGTTAGCGTGACACCAGAGCCGGCTGCGGAACCTCCACATTGGATGTATTGAAATAAGTCAAACTTGGGCTGCGCCTTCCGGAATCCGATCCTCCACATTGGATGTATTGAAATAAACTCGCGCCACCCATGCCAATTATTAGCACTCAGCGGAACCTCCACATTGGATGTATTGAAATTTGATCCCAACGGCCAAAAAGGCGGCCAGCAGCTCCGCGGAACCTCCACATTGGATGTATTGAAATTGATTATGACTTAATAAGTTATGAGTTGGTGCAAACAGCGGAACCTCCACATTGGATGTATTGAAATTTGATCCGCTCTACAAAATTATTACCGGTGACGAAGCGGAACCTCCACATTGGATGTATTGAAATTTAAACTACCGTCTTTAAACAGTAGCGCCTCAGGAGCGGAACCTCCACATTGGATGTATTGAAATAAAACAGGGAGAACTCCCTTGATTGATCCAGGCACGGCGGAACCTCCACATTGGATGTATTGAAATTGGCTAAATAAGCACATAAAGGATTGGCAGGAAGAGCGGAACCTCCACATTGGATGTATTGAAATTGTGCGAGACTAATTACTCCTAGCCTAGATGTCTTAAGCGGAACCTCCACATTGGATGTATTGAAATAAATATCACCTCCTTTCGTGAAATTGGTACCTGGACGCGGAACCTCCACATTGGATGTATTGAAATCATTGACCCAGGTTTCTGTCTGTACTCGTCCGCTGCGGGCGGAACCTCCACATTGGATGTATTGAAATATGTTGGCGTCCTTAGTTGCCCCACATCTATAAGCGCGGAACCTCCACATTGGATGTATTGAAATGCACATAATCGCTACACGCTTCCATATACCCCTCGCCGCGGAACCTCCACATTGGATGTATTGAAATGAATTAATGAAGAAATTGAAAAGGAAATCGAAGTCGCGGAACCTCCACATTGGATGTATTGAAATGATTTTGATCTAAGGATTTTTAAAAAATGCTTATCAGCGGAACCTCCACATTGGATGTATTGAAATGAAATTACCGGAATTATATCCTGAAGGGGGAAAAGTAGCGGAACCTCCACATTGGATGTATTGAAATAGGGAAAATAATTTTATTGGCGGGTGGTTAAATGAGCGGAACCTCCACATTGGATGTATTGAAATAATATTACCTTAAATTTAATCGCAGCTGGGGTTTGAGCGGAACCTCCACATTGGATGTATTGAAATCGTGGGGTGCGTCTCTTGATCCGGATACACCGCAAGGCGGAACCTCCACATTGGATGTATTGAAATACACCTCCTTTTTTAAAATGCCATGATCACATTGGCGCGGAACCTCCACATTGGATGTATTGAAATGCATATCCCGTATATAGGCCATGAATATTCGCAGTGCGGAACCTCCACATTGGATGTATTGAAATAAAGTTTGATCTAGGCTGCGTATTCGGATGGGTCCGCGGAACCTCCACATTGGATGTATTGAAATCCATATCAACCCCTTTTTAATCCATTAAACGGATATAGCGGAACCTCCACATTGGATGTATTGAAATGGTTTGCACTCGGCCTTGCAGGTGATAATGTTGGCTGCGGAACCTCCACATTGGATGTATTGAAATATTATTACAATGCATTGATGCTCTGCTTTATTTTTGCGGAACCTCCACATTGGATGTATTGAAATGAGTGACCTTGTAGGTCCTTACTCTATGCAAGCCCAGCGGAACCTCCACATTGGATGTATTGAAATTCAATATAGGATCCCTTTTGGAACATTAATCTCATGCGGAACCTCCACATTGGATGTATTGAAATTTAGTTTAACCTCCTAAACCTCTTATCGAAAAACTCGCGGAACCTCCACATTGGATGTATTGAAATTAAATGCCATAAAGGCTGGGGATATGGCGGTAGCTAGCGGAACCTCCACATTGGATGTATTGAAATATAAAAGAATGGGACGAAAACGGGAAGTGGATAACGCGGAACCTCCACATTGGATGTATTGAAATATACCCTCCTTTAAATTTTCAGTATCTTTGATAGTAGCGGAACCTCCACATTGGATGTATTGAAATT
Organism: Dehalobacterium formicoaceticum; assembly: GCF_002224645.1. NCBI lineage: Bacteria > Bacillati > Bacillota > Clostridia > Eubacteriales > Peptococcaceae > Dehalobacterium > Dehalobacterium formicoaceticum. The sequence goes on from NZ_CP022121.1 coordinate 2,491,203, forward strand.
GGGTACAATATTGTTATAATCTTGATTATTTGAAGCGGAACCTCCACATTGGATGTATTGAAATTGCGGAAATTCCTCTCGTTGCGGTATATCTCTAAGCGCGGAACCTCCACATTGGATGTATTGAAATGAGTCAAGGATCTTGAAAAGCGGAAAAGACAAAACGGCGGAACCTCCACATTGGATGTATTGAAATGTGCCAGAGATAATGTCTGTCTATGGTAATCTAATAGTAGGCCACCGTAGTCATTGAAAAACCGGCCACAATAGATTAACCTACTTGAGAGGAAATTCAACAGGTAGGGGCTGGGAGAGATGATCACAATGAACATCAAGCAACAAATTTTAATGATGCATATTCATGAAGGGAAATCGCGCCGGGAAATTGCGAAAATAACAGGGATCAATCGGGACACCGTAGGAAAGTACATTGGACAATATGAGGAAGGGAGACAGCAATTATTGTCGAGCGGGTCGGCAGATATCCAGGCACTAGTCGACACCCTCACTTCTGCCCCCAAGTATACTGTGGGCATTCGACCCAAAAGAAAAATGACTGACGAGGTTGTGAACAGGATCCAGTTCTATCTTGACGAGAATGAAACTAAGCGAAATCAGGGGCGGCACAAGCAGCAAAAAAAAGCCATTGATATCTTTGAAGCACTGGAAGCCGAGGGTACTCAACTAAGTTACAGTACCGTTCTTCGAACCATTAGAAGCTTGGAACGGAAACCAAAGGAAGCGTTTATTAAGGCTCTGTATGAACTTGGAGACATTTGCGAATTTGATTGGGGTGAGGTTAAACTAAAAATTAATGGAAAATTTCAAGTTTTTCAGATGGCCGTATTCACAACGGCTTACGGGAACTATCGCTTTGCTTATCTGTTCACCAAACAAACAACAGAGTGTTTTCAGGAAGCACACGCCCTGTTTTTCCAGCATATCGGCCAAGTGTATCGTACCATGGTGTACGATAACATGAAAGTCGCGGTGAAAAGGTTTATTGGAACGGAGAAGGAGCCGACGCAAGGATTGCTTCAATTGTCGCTCTACTATGGTTTTCAGTATCGGTTTTGCAATATTCGCAAGGGCAACGAAAAAGGTCATGTGGAGCGAAGCGTCGAGGTCGTTCGCCGAAAAGCCTTCGCTTTTCGGGACGAATTTGAATCCCTGGAGGAGGCAAATCAATATTTGCAGGATGTGTGCACTAAGCGTAATCGTAAGTCCCATGATGAGTACAACGGCCAGACGGCGGAGGAACGATTGGAAGAAGAGCGCCCCGCATTGCTGCCCACCCTTCCACCATTTGATGCAGCTCGCGTGATTTATGGACGGGTGAACAAATATTCCACCATCATCGTTGATCAGAATCGTTACTCAGTACCGGATCATTTGGTAGGTGAATCGATCATGATTAAAGCATATGCGACCCGGGTGCGATGCTTCCATCAGGAATCCTTGGTAGCGGAGCATGTGCGATTAACCGGCAACCACGAGTGGCGGCTTGATCTGAATCATTATTTGGATACGCTAAGGAAAAAACCTGGTGCATTTGCCGGTAGTGCGGCATGGCAGCAGGCTCCTAAAAGGATAAAAGAAATATACGAAACATATTATACCAAACAAGACAAGGAATTTATACAGCTATTGCAATATATTCGAGACGATGTCCCATTTGCGGAAGTCGAGCAAGCTATTCGGGAGCTGGAGAAAATTCATCCGGCTCAAGTGACTACGGATAAAATTAAAGTGCTTTGTGCTAGGAATCGTGACGCGATGCCTGTTGTTCAACCAAATCTCTCGAAAACGGGAAAAGAGATTGTAGAGCGGTCAGCACAGCAGCTTCGCATGTACGATGACATGTTTGATACCCATACACCAAAAGCAAAGGAGGACGTTGCATGAGTAACGCGCCGCGCAAGGCGTTTAAGGAAGCGATATTGGAATATAGCAAAGAACTGAGACTCCCTATGATTCGTAAGCATTTGGATGAGCAAGTTCGGGAGTCAACGCAGCAGGATGCCAGTTATGAAGCATTTCTGGCGCAGTTACTGGAGAAGGAATGTGATGCTCGTCGGGAAGCCTCGCGGCATAATCGCATTCGTCTGGCTGAATTTACACATAAAAAGTACCTTGAAGATTTGGTCATCGCGGATTTGCCAGATGATGCCCAAAAGAAGTTAAAGCAGCTGAAAACATTAGAGTTTATTCAGGAGGGGCGCAACATTATTCTGGCGGGGAACCCGGGAACAGGCAAGACGCATGTGAGTATTGGGCTAGGCTTAAAGGCCTGCCTGGAGGGATATAAAGTATGGTTTACAACTGTTCCCCTCCTCATTAACCGGATTAAAGAATGCCGAGCAGAGCAAACTCTTCGAGCCTTCCAGAACCGCTTTGAAAAATATGATTTGGTTATTGCCGATGAAATGGGTTATATATCTTTTGATAAGGAAGGATCTGAATTATTGTTTACCCATTTGTCGCTGAGGGCTGGTCGCAAATCGACAATCATCACAACCAACTTATCCTTCGAACGATGGGGTGAAATTTTTCAGGATCCCGTGATGACGGCGGCCATGATTGACCGGTTGACGCATCAGTCATACATCGTCAACATGAATGGAAACTCGTACCGCATGAAAGAAACGAAGGAGTGGTTACAACAACAGCAACTGGCATGAAGAAAAAAACAATAACCCTGTATAAAGGTTTATCATGTTTTTGATAAACATTTATACAGGGTGTAACAAGCGATAGCGCGTTAGCATTCATCGTGAAACAATGCTCTTTGAAAACTAAATATGCTTATGAAACGACTAAATTTTTTTTTCTTAGTGGCCGAAAATTAAATGACTATATGGCCTAATTTTAAGTTGACAAATACAAATGTCATTTAATTCGCTTTTTAAAGCGGAACCTCCACATTGGATGTATTGAAATATCTTGAGTTGCTTTTTCTTCTTGTTTTTGAATAAAGCGGAACCTCCACATTGGATGTATTGAAATAAATTTATCTGTTTGTATAAAACTTTTCCTCCAAGCGGAACCTCCACATTGGATGTATTGAAATACGTGTGTAACTGTTCTCTTGTCATGTGTCATTCCTGCGGAACCTCCACATTGGATGTATTGAAATCAGGATATAAAAACCAGTTTAGATGGTGTTTACACGGCGGAACCTCCACATTGGATGTATTGAAATAAAAACTGTACGTCATAGATATCCTCTCGTACAAGCAGCGGAACCTCCACATTGGATGTATTGAAATGGTCCCGACAAAATAAAATTATGGGAGGGTTATAAGCGGAACCTCCACATTGGATGTATTGAAATATATGCAGTAAATATTGGATAACAGAGCAGGACTTTGCGGAACCTCCACATTGGATGTATTGAAATAGCTAAGTGTAAGCAACTTAAACACCGAGAGGATGGCGGAACCTCCACATTGGATGTATTGAAATGGAACAGATATCTATTTTAACCGCAGATAAAAGGTCGCGGAACCTCCACATTGGATGTATTGAAATGTCCTTTGTCAGTTGCCCAATCAAGATAACTTGTTAGCGGAACCTCCACATTGGATGTATTGAAATCTCACATAAGCATAAGTTTTTTGAAGATTATATGTGCGGAACCTCCACATTGGATGTATTGAAATAGAGTTGCTTAATAGGATTGCTAGGTTAGGAAGATCGCGGAACCTCCACATTGGATGTATTGAAATGCTAAAGATATGGGAAGATATGGCAATGCTGTTGTAGCGGAACCTCCACATTGGATGTATTGAAATCAAATATATCTATTTTACTTAATGAAACAGAGGTGCGCGGAACCTCCACATTGGATGTATTGAAATGACTCAGCAAAATCATTAGAGGAATCATTTTTTGATGCGGAACCTCCACATTGGATGTATTGAAATAGCCTTTCCGTTTCTTCTTTTTGCTCTGGCATACTTTGCGGAACCTCCACATTGGATGTATTGAAATAAACATTAGGATATTTTACTAACATATCATCTAAGTGCGGAACCTCCACATTGGATGTATTGAAATATGTTACTATACCTAGTTTTCTCGCGGCCTCTGCAGCGGAACCTCCACATTGGATGTATTGAAATTAGGCAAAAAACATCTGTTTTGGCTTTAAGTCTCGGCGGAACCTCCACATTGGATGTATTGAAATGCAAGAGGATTGGCGGTAGGGATAAAAAATGTATTAGCGGAACCTCCACATTGGATGTATTGAAATAAGTGATGGTTTAGCGGCACTAGATTTGAATAAAGCAGCGGAACCTCCACATTGGATGTATTGAAATACTTTTCGTCTGTCAAGCACTGGTACTGTTCCAGCCGCGGAACCTCCACATTGGATGTATTGAAATTAATATCACATAACTGTATCGCATTTCCTCGCCTCTGCGGAACCTCCACATTGGATGTATTGAAATTATGTTAGGCCATTGGTCATGGGGATAACCGCGTCGCGGAACCTCCACATTGGATGTATTGAAATGTGCAGATTTTGGACGGGCTAAATGATGTAATTTGGCGGAACCTCCACATTGGATGTATTGAAATGGAAGTTGGGTTATTCCAAAGACTACCAAGAAAAAGCGGAACCTCCACATTGGATGTATTGAAATGGAGCTGAGGCGGGATTTGAAAGCCGATGGCCACGAGCGGAACCTCCACATTGGATGTATTGAAATAATCATGGGATATATAGAGCATGCTACTATGGGTCGCGGAACCTCCACATTGGATGTATTGAAATGGCGAAGAAGAAAAGACTCAATTTATTGACGAGGTAGCGGAACCTCCACATTGGATGTATTGAAATAAACCTCGTCACCGACTATATGAAATTTTGGGATATGCGGAACCTCCACATTGGATGTATTGAAATGTTTCACCATTTCTTTCTTCATAAGAGTTACCGCTGCGGAACCTCCACATTGGATGTATTGAAATTTGGCGGCCTTGGTAAGGTAGACAACCCAAGGATATGCGGAACCTCCACATTGGATGTATTGAAATATAGGTATTGAGTGCATTGCTTGACCCGATCCTTCGCGGAACCTCCACATTGGATGTATTGAAATACGATTGTTGCATTGGGCAATAACCTTGCAACAACGCGGAACCTCCACATTGGATGTATTGAAATTAAAGTAAGTTTTGTCGGGGGTACTTATCCAGAAATGCGGAACCTCCACATTGGATGTATTGAAATAGGTTATATGCTCCACCACCACCACCTCCGGCTGCGCGGAACCTCCACATTGGATGTATTGAAATATATATCAGCACTTGGGTCTAAAGAAATTAAAAGAAGCGGAACCTCCACATTGGATGTATTGAAATTAAGAAAAATATAAAAGAACGAGAATATTTTATTTCGCGGAACCTCCACATTGGATGTATTGAAATCCGTTTCAGCATCGACCAAACTGGGGTTCATCGCCGCGGAACCTCCACATTGGATGTATTGAAATTTTTGAGTTGCACGACGAAAAGATAAAGACTATCAGCGGAACCTCCACATTGGATGTATTGAAATGAAGTTGAAGCCAAAATCATCTTGGAACGCATGAAGCGGAACCTCCACATTGGATGTATTGAAATATGAAAACCGCAATTTACATGGGGAAAGCCCCACCTTGCGGAACCTCCACATTGGATGTATTGAAATCGGCGTTGGTGGTGAGTATGGAATAGCGCGTTAAGCGGAACCTCCACATTGGATGTATTGAAATGGATTATGCAGTAGCATCCGGCATGGAGTATGAATGCGGAACCTCCACATTGGATGTATTGAAATAAGCCAATTGTCGTGCTCATAATCCTGTTAAATGTGCGGAACCTCCACATTGGATGTATTGAAATTGGGATCGCCTCCGATAACACATGTCGCTGATCATCGCGGAACCTCCACATTGGATGTATTGAAATAATGAAGTGGCTTATAAAGTGGTGACGGCGTCTTTGCGGAACCTCCACATTGGATGTATTGAAATTGATCATAGTTGTGCATATATCCAACTATGCCCTTAGCGGAACCTCCACATTGGATGTATTGAAATGCATAATCACTGCTCTCAACAATATTGACCTATTTTGCGGAACCTCCACATTGGATGTATTGAAATAGAAGTTTCCCCATGGAAAGCAAAGCGGGTGCCAAGCGGAACCTCCACATTGGATGTATTGAAATTCGCATTCCAAGTACTATCAAATACGCCGCTTCCGCGCGGAACCTCCACATTGGATGTATTGAAATGCGATAAAAACAACAAAGATGATGAGCTGCATGCTTTGCGGAACCTCCACATTGGATGTATTGAAATAGCCGATACACCCGATTAGTAATTTTCCCCTTCTCAGCGGAACCTCCACATTGGATGTATTGAAATTGAATTAAAAAGCCTGGCTGATGAATTTAAAAAACAGCGGAACCTCCACATTGGATGTATTGAAATGGACGATGGGCTTTATTTTTCGCGGTACATGGGAAGCGGAACCTCCACATTGGATGTATTGAAATAAACTGTGGGCTGATTTATTGCTATCAGAGCCGCCGCGCGGAACCTCCACATTGGATGTATTGAAATATGCAGTTTTGCTTAATAAACTCATACGCCCTCCACGCGGAACCTCCACATTGGATGTATTGAAATGATTGCCAGGAGTGTGTTAAATTTGATTTGTGCGAACGCGGAACCTCCACATTGGATGTATTGAAATATAATGGTGGGGTTTACACAATAAAGGTACGAACAAGCGGAACCTCCACATTGGATGTATTGAAATAACAGTGGACTTTTACCGTCCTGCCCATAGACTCCGCGGAACCTCCACATTGGATGTATTGAAATAATATAGCAGAATGAAACTAAAGGCTAACAATATACGCGGAACCTCCACATTGGATGTATTGAAATATAAGTTTTTGTTTTGATCATACAGAAAGGAGGTTTGCGGAACCTCCACATTGGATGTATTGAAATTACATAGAGGATGTTGGTTTTGTTAACCTTGTAAGCGCGGAACCTCCACATTGGATGTATTGAAATGGACTACTGCCAGTTAGCGTGATACCGGAATCAGCGCGGAACCTCCACATTGGATGTATTGAAATTTTTATCCTCCTTTTAGGCAGCCTGCCCGGACGAACGCGGAACCTCCACATTGGATGTATTGAAATTTTACTCACCTCCTTTCTTATATTTTTCAATGTGCTGCGGAACCTCCACATTGGATGTATTGAAATTTTGTTTTATATGCTGTAACAAAGGCTCCAATAAGGCGGAACCTCCACATTGGATGTATTGAAATGGGAATAACTGCAACAATAATGCAAGAGGAATATTTGCGGAACCTCCACATTGGATGTATTGAAATCCAATGAACATATCTTTGAATCGATCGTTGAAAAACGCGGAACCTCCACATTGGATGTATTGAAATAGAAGATTTTTGGATAAGGTGAAAGAAGCAAAAACCGCGGAACCTCCACATTGGATGTATTGAAATTTTTCAGCTATTCCTGCCGGGGCAATTGCATACCGCGGAACCTCCACATTGGATGTATTGAAATTCCTTAAGGCCGTGTCGGTTCTTGGCGTCCCAGGCGCGGAACCTCCACATTGGATGTATTGAAATAAATATCTTTTGTCAGGCCTGCTGCGTTGCGGGTATTGCGGAACCTCCACACTTGATGGAAGAGAACGCGGTAGAGCGCATTCGGACCCTTACGGCAGGAAAGGGGGCGGATGCAGCGATTCCCTGCTGTCCGGACCCCCAGGCGGTGGCGGACAGCCTGGCCGTCCTGGGTAAGAAGGGACGATTTGGCTTCTTCAGCGGTTTGGTCATGGGAGAAGATGCGCCGCACATAGATTGGAATCTCATTCATTACAAAGAGCTTGCTGTGTATGGTGCCTATGGCTGCTCCTCAAATCATAACCGGACTGCTCTGGAACTGTTAAGCTCCGGCATGGTTCGGGTGAGTGATATGACGACACGGATTCTGCCCTTCGAAGAACTTGTTCAGGGCATTGAAATGGTGGCCCGCCGGGATGATACCAATCTAATCATCGACTTAACCATTTAGCTAATTTAACCAATTGGCAGGATGGCAAAATTAAATATAAACATAACAATAACTTAACAAACAAAAAATTATAAAACGAAAAAGATAAAACGAGGAGGAACTGACAATGAGTGTAATGCATATGGATATGAGAGAATTTGGAGCAGGGATCGCACAATTAATTAATAAAGAGAATTTATCACGCAGCAAAGCGAAAGATATGTTTGTTCAGGTTTTGATGAATCAACAACCGGATCTGCAGCAGGGGGCATTTCTTTCGGCGCTTACGGCAAAAGGGGAAACCGCCGAGGAAATTGCCGGCAGCTGGGAGGCAATTTATGAACTGGATACGGTGAAAGTGAACCCCGACATCAGCGGTGATCTGGTTGAAAACAGCGGTACCGGTATGGACTCCATGAAAACATTTAATATCAGCACTGCCGCAGCAATCATTGCAGCAGCCGGGGGTGTGACCATGGCCAAGCATGGATCTCGGGCGATCACCTCGTCATGCGGCACCATCGATCTCTTGGAAGAACTGGGCATTGAAATGGAATGCGAAGCCGACCTGGTAAAAAACAGTATTGAAAAAGCCGGGATTGGCATTTTTAACGGGATGAGCTCCAAAGTGCATCCCCAGGCTTTGGGTCGGATTTTATCCCAGATTGCCTTTGGCACAACCTTAAACATCGCGGCTTCCCTGGCAAATCCTGCTGCTCCTAAATATGCGGTGCGAGGCGTATATGACCGTGAGCTGGTACTGCCGGTGGCAGAAGTGATGAAGGAAATCGGGTTTAAACGGGCCATCGTGCTCTTCGGAATGGACGGGACCGGTCCTAAAGGGATGGATGAAGCCTCCACCATCGGAGAGACCTATATTGCTGAGTTAAAAGAAAACGGAGAGATTATCCAATATACCCTGACCCCGGAAGAGTTTGGCATTAGTCGACCTGATAAAAAGGAACTGAGTCCTTATGGCAATCGCCGGGACGAAGCACTCCGTCTGCTGTCGATTTTGTCCGGCAAGGGGACCCAAGCCTGCACGGACATTGTTTGCCTGAATGCCGGTTTAATCCTGTATATATTTAACAAGACCCAGAGCATCAAAGACGGTTTTTATTTAGCAGGAGAAATTATCAGAACCAATCGGGGAATCGACAAATTACAAGAATGGGTGGAAGCGCAAAATGCTGACCCATCACAGGGATTAAAGAAACTGAACAGCCTTTTGGAGACGGTTTAAATGATTACATTATATGGGATGAAATGTGAACAGGGTTATCTTCGCAAAGTGGAATCCGGCTGCCAATGCGTGAATCTGGAAAAAGCAACGGTGGTTAAGGAGAGCGGCCTGGACGGACTGGAGGCTCTGGCGGAAAGTGCTAAACAAGCCGGTTACAAGAATATCAGGATCATTGAAATGCTGTTAACCGAAGGAAAGTGTATTAAAACATTCTGATATCACCCCTTTAAAAGAAAAACGAGTAAATTGAGGGCGGTTTTTGAATTGAATTTTTTTCAATTCAGAAACCGCCATTTAATTTACTCTTTCAATATTTTTATCCGATAACTAACTGCCACTGATAAACCCTTAAGTTCCTGGATAACGATTTCTAAGTATCAGATAGAGTAAAAATTCCACCTGATGCCAAGAACTCTGTTTATGAAGTGAAAAATGTGTATGAAAATAGAGGAATTTTTAGATTGATGTGGAAACATTTGTAGAAATACAAATATTTCCTATAGTTCTGGGGGTTAGCAATAATTACGGGAGGTGTCCAATGTTTTGTAAAAAGCCAAGTTCAGCCTTATTGATGCTAGTTATTTTGGGTGGGATTATCTTTGGATTTACCGATGTTTCATATGCCCAAGCAGATGATAACAATCCCTTCATAGTCGTTGATCAAGCTCGTGAAGAAATGCTCAAAAGTGCTAAAGAAAAAATTAGTGATCAGGATCTATTAAAAAAGAGTCAATCTCTCAAAGGACAAAAGAAAGAAAAAGGGGATCGGAAGGAGCTTTCAGCCGAGACAGGAAAACGTTATCTTGTTAAGTTTAAGGAAGAAATTGCGATGCAAGAAATATTTGACATCGTTAATTTATATCCATATGAACTATTAGGTATGAGTGAGCAGCGCACTTTTATGATTATACTGGAAGATCTCCCGGATTTTGAACAACGAACATCAGGAATCATTGAATTTATTGAGGCAGATCAGGTTAAAAAAACAAGTGTTATTCCCTCAGACACTTACTATCCAAACCAATGGGCCTTACCGGCAATTAATATGCCCCAGGCTTGGGATATTAATAAAGGATCAAATTCAGTTTATGTCGCCGTAATTGATACCGGTGTATATCGGGATCATCCTGATCTGGTGAATGCGGACATTAGAGCTGGATGGGACTATTATTTTGATGATTTCTGTTACTGGGATGATGACGGTCATGGCACTAATGTCACAGGAATTATTGGAGCAAAAACAAATAATTACCTGGGTATCGCAGGGCTTAATTGGGATGTAGCAATCGTCCCTTTGAATGTGGACTCGGGGGGTGGAATAACATACACCTCAGATGAAATTGAAGCTATTTATGATGCCACTGAGATAGAATGTGACGTCATTAATCTTAGTTTAGGAGGAAGCGAATCTTCATTAGCTGAGCGTAATGCCGTTTCTTATGCCATCAGCCATGGAACAATAGTTGTGGCGGCGGCAGGCAATGATGGTACCTTCGCATATGATTATCCGGCATCCTATGATGGGGTTATCAGCGTGGGATCCGTCAACAGAAACCTTACCCGTTCGGTTTTTTCTCAGTATAACAACAAAATCGATGTGACCGCACCGGGGGAAGACATCTACACAACTGCTTTTGGGCTGTTTGCAGATGGTCAAGACTACATTTATACTGACGGGACATCCTTTTCCGCACCTTATGTGTCCGGCGTCGCCGCCCTTGCTGTCGCTTGTAAGCCATCTATTACGGTAGCAGAGTTTGAAGCAGCTTTAAAAGCAACCTGCACAGACCTGGGGAGTAAGGGGTTTGATAAATATTATGGATATGGCTTAATCAACGCCGAAAAATTGCTGCAAAATTTTGCTGCGCCGACCCTGCAAAGCATTAAGATCACGAAACCGGCGTTGAAATTAGTCTATACCGTAGGTGAACCATTGGATATCACCGGGCTGGAAGTAACCGGTACCTATAGTGACAGCAGCAAAAAGGTGGAGCAGATAACTTCGGGGAATATCACAGGTTTTGATAGCAGTTATCCTGCTGTCAATCAAACATTAACGATTACGGTTGGCGGCAAAACAGTAACTTTTTCTGTGAATATTGAAAAGAAAGTTGAGGCCCCTACCAGCGGTGATGTGGACGGTAATGGCAAGGTGGATATTTTGGACGTTGTGCTCACCATCAACTTCGTGTTGGAGAAAAGCACATATACCCAAGCAGAATTTGACATGGCCGATCTCAACAAAGATGGCGCTTTGAATATTTTCGATGTGATGCAAATGATTAATATTGTCTTAGAAAAACAATAAAATGAGACCAGTCTAATCAAATAATTTTGGCAAGCCCGACCCCTTGATCAGAAACTCAATTCCTTTATTGGGGTTGGGCACCTCAATGCCAATTGCCAGCAGGAAACTCAAAGTAAAACCGAAAGCCAGCAGCATTAAAACTGTTATTAATTGCTGCCATTGCCTTTTTTTAAAAAGTTCCAGAACTGCTATCAAGGCCAATACACTAAAAATCAGGATTAATACGGCAATTATCATCTGATCCTTTGTCTCCTTTTTCTTCTTTATTTTTTTTATTATTCAGGAGAAGTAGTTTTACCAAACATTCTAAGATTTGACTCTACTTCTACCTTGACCTCAATATTTTTAATTTCTTCACCCCAATTTTTTTTCAGTTCTTTCCACTCCTTCGGGAACTTGCGATGGACTTCCTCACCAAATTCAAATATATCAACACCCCATTCTTTTTGTCCTTTTTCCAGGGCTGCCATTATTTCTTCCTTGATAACCCTTTCCTGTCTTTTTTCCAGTTCTTTAAAATATTCAGGGGTATCAATATTTGCTGCAGGAGACATTTGTTCTCCAATTGTGCCGTTTTCTTTAACCTTGACGGTAATCATCAATTTGCCGTCCTTCATTTCTGGTTTAACCTGACTTGATGCATTAATAATTTTCAAGCTTACTTTCCCTTTATCCGGGCCTGGTGATTGAACGACGATAATACCTTCTTTTACTTCGCCGCGGATCCAGAGCATCCCCCGTGTTTCTTGGCCATTAAACCAGCCGATCAGTTTATCATAATCCAAGATAGCAGTATCACTGAGTTTGGGCTTTTTTATTTCCTGGCCCTGATCTTCCTGCTTGATCATTTCGATACCGGTAAGAAAAAGATCACTCGTATGATCAGCAAGAGCAATAGAGACTTCATGTAAATTAACCTCTACCGCTTTCGATGTATTAAGAGTACCTGTGATCATATTTTCCAACGCTTTTGCCGGAACCGATTCTTGCCTATGGGTTGTTCTAATGATATCTTCGGCATTTCCACGGGCAATTAAAATATAGGTATTACCCCTGGGCTCCGGATCACGCAAGAAAAAATCAAGCAGAGGAGCAATACCGCCTTTAGCCGTATCTTCTCCGATTACAATAATCTTATTAAAAGGAAGATATATTCTCCGATCTGCTTCATATGTGGCATTCTTAAGGGCATCATAAACAGTCTCTCCGGTACTTTTTAATATCAAAACACCTTGTGCCCCGGTACTGCCTCTCCCTGTACCTCCGCCGCCTGAAGAGGATCCCGGTGAACTAATTGCTGAAGGTATCAGAATCTGGGAGGTAAGGCTTATTTGTTCATTGTTCGTGCGATCGATACCGATCGCCTGGACAATGGACAATTGATCCAATTCTTTACTGTTCCAACAGCCTGTAAGGAAAGACATTGGCAATAAAAATATCAAGCATAAAATGATTAACTTAGTTAACTTCTTCATTTTCCGGGCACTCCCTTTTTTCTCAAAATAGCGGTAAAGAGAAGAAGGGAGGGGATCACTACCGAAAAGAACAAAACATACCAGGTAAATATTTTATGTCCGGTAAATACCCGCAGTTCGGCTAAGTTAGGGGCAATTATGATACATAAGGGAATAATAATGGCACTCACCGGAAGAATCAGCGGTTTATACTCCTTAAAATCAAATAATTGCCCGATACTTAGCACTGCTAAATAATAGTAAAATGATACTTTAATAAATATCCCCAAAAGCCAAACCGCCAGATGAACTGATTCTATGCGTTCCAAAAAACCTTCTAAACTTATTGTCCTGATCATCAAAAAAACAGGGAAAGTGGCTTTCTTAGCTGCCTCTCCGCCAAAGATTGATATTAAGACTATTTCCAGGAGCATAAAAATAATTACGGGTAAAGTATATCCTGCGATCAGCACTGTTTTACCTTTGCCCTGATCGTTCAAGCAGGGAAAAACCATGGCAAGCCCGATAATTTCCATTGACCGGGCCGCCGCAATAAACCCCCCCTGCATGATGGGGAAGATCCCTGTTTCCAGAAGGGGCGTAAGTTTTTTTAGATCCATATCCTTAGCTATAAGTACAAAAATCGTGATGATAGCAATGATTATAATTGGCGCAATGATTTCCGACAAGCGCCCTAAGACTTTAAGACCATGTAGCACCCCATAGGCACAAACCAGCACCATAGAAGCAACAATAAAGAGGGGCGGGGTGTCAGGCAGAATCATTGTTGACATAAAAAACCCTAATTGGGTCAAAGTAATCGCCGAATATTGAATAAAAAGCCACGCATAGAGTACCCCTATTATTTTCCCGCCGATCCCTAACAGGGTCTCACTATATTGGATGATGCTTTGGTCAGGAAATCTCTTCCAAAGAAGATAAATAGGGATAGATAGCAGCAGTTCTATAGGTAAATGGAATATCCCGACCAGCCAAATATCCTGATTTGCCGGCGGAGCTGTTATTCCCGGGAGATAGGTCAAGCCTACTATTAATCTGCTGATGAAGATCAGTAAAATCAGCTGTTTATAGGTAACACGGCCGGCTTCCAACATTCATATCCATCCCTTCTCTATTTTTTTTGATCATTTTCAGCCTGTTCGGTCATTCTGTTGCTTTTTTGCCGAACCCGGTTCTTCATCCCTAAAGCCCGGGGCCTGGTAAGCATTGCCCACCAGGGAACACGTATAAAAACATCTTTCATATCAGACAGCTTCATCGGAGCCAAGGGGGATGTATAAGGCATTCCAAAAGAACGCAGGGAACAAAGATGGGTTAAAATAACTGCAATGCCCAGCATGATTCCGTAGATCCCCGATAATCCCGCCAAAACAGTTAAAAGGAACCTGATAATCGCACCGGCATCTGTTAATACCGGAACAACGAAAGAAGCAATGGCGGTAAGAGCTACGACAATTACCATCGGGGCACCGACAAAACCCGCGGCGACAGCGGATTGGCCTATTACCAAGGCCCCCACAATGCTGACAGCCTGACCGACAGGTCGGGGCAGACGCACGCCTGCTTCCCGCAGAATTTCAAAAACCGCTCCCATCATCAAAGCTTCTATCACAGGAGGAAAAGGTACCCCTTCCAGAGATGCCGCCGTGGTGATCACTAAAGGCGCAGGTAATAATTCCTGCTCAAAGGTGGTGATCGCAACATAAGAAGCAGGGGCCAGGATGCTGATGCCAAAGGAGATATAACGGAGGATTCTAATTAAGCTGCTGAAAAAAGGCCGGGCATAATAATCTTCGCTGTTTTGAAAAGCCTCTACCAATAGGTAAGGGACAGCTAAAACAAATGGGGTGCCGTCAACAAGGATTGCCACTCTTCCTTCCAATATTTTCGCGCTGATGGTATCCGGCTTTTCACTGTTGCCCACGGTGGGAAAAATAGAAAAAGGGGCATCTTCTATGAATGACTCGATATAACCGGATTCCAGGATACCATCAATTTCTATTTTCTCCAGACGTTTTTTTACCTCTTGCACGATTTCTTGATTGACGATGTTTTTCATATAAACAACACAAATATCCGTTTGTGTTTCTGTGCCGATTTTCA
The DNA here is from genome assembly GCF_002224645.1 of Dehalobacterium formicoaceticum. Classification (NCBI taxonomy): domain Bacteria; kingdom Bacillati; phylum Bacillota; class Clostridia; order Eubacteriales; family Peptococcaceae; genus Dehalobacterium; species Dehalobacterium formicoaceticum. The sequence goes on from NZ_CP022121.1 coordinate 2,506,427, forward strand.
TGGACTCAAACTTCAGATTCGGGCTTTTTATTTTGCGGCGGATCAAGGAAGTATTTGTGCGCAGTGTCTCTACGAAACCTTCTCTGGGGCCACGTACTACTGTTTCAGTAACCGGCTCCATAACCGCCCTGCTTGACCAGCCGCGAATTGATAGAATTAATGCCTTGTCTGCTCCGTCCAGGAATAAAACGACGTCTCCTGATAAAATAGCATCTACAGCATTTTTCAGTGTTGCACATTCTTTCGTGCCGGCAATGGATAAGGCGCTTTCTTTGATTTGGAGGTAAACATGATCCATATCTTGGTTAGGCGGAATTTCACGGGCAAACAGCATCAATGATTTTAACAGACTTTCATTAACCAGGCCATTATCTACCAAGCCATCCACAAAAATTAAAAAAGCGTTAATTTGATCTTTTTCCCCAATTTTAAATTCTTTGAACACAATATCACTGGCATCTTGAAAAATTTCCTGCAGGGATCTAAAATTAACCTGCAGCTTTTTTGATAAAGATTGGTTATTTGAGTAGTTTTTTTCATCCTGAAAGCGATCTTTTTTTCTGCCCATATTACCTAATACTTTGATTTTACGGATAAATTTACGAAACACTTGCGGTTCTCCTCATCTAATTCCATTAATTGGATCAAATAGTTACGCATATTATATCCAAAGTTCAATACATTAACCGTACCTGGATTTGCCTGTCCCCGAATTTTGACCGATCCCAAAATTTACTCGAATTTATCCGTTTTTATTTTTATTTTGATGATGACTTTGCTATAATATATTGATATTGATCAAATCTGAAGGTTGGTGAAAGTTTGATAACCATAAAAGACGTGGAACATGTGGCCCTTTTGGCCCGGCTGGAATTGTCTCAGGAAGAAAAAGAAATGTATACGGAACAATTGAATCTTATTTTGAACCATATCGACAAGCTGGAGGAACTGGATACGGAAAATGTCCCGCCCACAGCCCATGTTCTTTCCTTGCAGAATGTTTTACGTGAGGATGAGGTATACCCTTCCCTGGAGCGGGCAGCGGTGCTGGAAAATGGGCCCAATACGGAAAAAGGCCAGTTTAAAGTGCCCCGGATTGTTTAAAATAATTGCATGAAATAAAAGGGAGGATTGTTCAGCTTGAGTTCCTATCAAAAAACTATTCATGAACTGCATGAACTCTTGATCGGGAAAGAAATTTCTGCCCAGGAACTATGTGCTGATGTTTACGCGCGTATAGAAGTGGTGGAAGATCAGGTCAAAGCCCTGGTGTTTACCGTAGAGCGTGACAAAGCCATGAAAGACGCTCAAAAGGCCGATACCAGGATTGCCGCAGGAGAGACTATAAGTCCTCTGACAGGCATACCCATGGTATTAAAGGATAATATCTGCACAAAAGGCATTAAAACCACCTGTGCTTCCCGGATTTTGGCAGAATTTCGCCCGCCCTATGATGCCCACGTTGCGGAAGAGCTGGCCCAGGCCGGAGCAGTGCTCTGCGGCAAAACCAACATGGATGAATTTGCCATGGGATCTTCCACGGAAAACTCCGGCTATTTTGCCACCAGAAACCCCTGGGATTTAAGCCGGGTACCCGGCGGATCCAGCGGCGGTTCGGCAGCAGCTGTTGCGGCTGATGAGGCTGTTTTTTCCCTCGGTTCCGATACCGGCGGATCCATTCGTCAACCCGCCTCCTTTTGCGGCACCGTCGGCCTGAAACCTACCTATGGCCTGATTTCCCGATACGGCTTGATCGCCTACGCTTCATCCCTGGATCAGATCGGCCCTATCACCAAGGATGTGACGGATGCGGCTTTGGTCCTAAAGGCTATTGCCGGTTATGACAGAAAAGATTCCACCTCAAGCTCCATGCCCGTGCCTGACTACCAGGCGGCCTTAACCGGGGAGCTGCGGGGACTGAAAGTGGGCGTGCCCAGGGAGTATTTCGGCCCCGGTCTGGAACCGGAAGTGAAGGAATGTGTGGAAAAAGCGATCCGGCTGATGGAAAGTATGGGGGCACAAGTGGCGGAGGCTGCCATGCCTCATACCGAATATGCCCTGCCTGCCTATTATCTCATTGCCTCAGCAGAAGCCAGCTCCAACCTGGCTAGATTCGACGGGGTGCGCTACGGCTATCGTGCTCAGGAAGCGGAAGATGTGGTATCCATGTTCCAGAAAACGCGGCGTTACGGTTTTGGCAAAGAAGTGAAGCGGCGCATTATGCTGGGTACCTATGCCTTAAGCTCCGGTTACTATGACGCCTATTACCTCAAGGCTTTGAAAGTCCGTACCCTGGTGAAACAGGATTTTGACCGGGCTTTTGAAAAATTTGATCTCCTGGCGGCACCCACCGCTTCTCACCCGGCTTTCCGGCACGGCGAAAAGGTGGACGACCCCTTAGCCATGTACCTATCCGACGTGCTAACCATTCCCATCAATTTGGCGGGTATTCCGGCCATTTCTGTTCCTTGCGGCTTTGTCCGGGATCTGCCTGTGGGCTTGCAGCTCATCGGCAAGCCCTTCGGCGAGGAAACCCTGCTTCAGGCATCTTTTGCTTATGAAAAAGCCGCCGGCTGGGGAAATATCAAGCCAAATCTGAAGGGAGTGACCGGTAAATGAGCCGTGCAGCCTATGAAATTGTGATCGGCTTGGAGGTCCATGCGGAGCTGAAAACAAAAGCCAAGATATTTTGCTCCTGCACCACATCTTTCGGCGCTGATGTCAACACCCATGTCTGTCCCGTTTGTTTGGGCTTGCCGGGGGTTTTACCTGTGCTGAACAAGAAGGTCGTGGATTTTGCTATCAAGGCCGGTCTGGCTTTGGATTGCGAGATCAGTTCATTTTCCAAGTTCGACCGGAAAAATTATTATTATCCCGATTTGCCGAAAAATTTTCAGACCTCCCAATATGACCTGCCCATCTGTTTTGACGGCCATCTGGATATCGAGGTGCAGGAAGGCAAAAAGCGGGTGGGTATTACCCGCATCCACATGGAGGAGGATGCGGGAAAACTGACCCACGGCGGGGAGACCATAACTTCCTCCGATTATTCACTGGTGGATTACAACCGCACCGGTGTGCCTTTGCTGGAAATCGTCTCGGAGCCGGATATGCGTTCTCCGGAAGAAGCCCGGGCCTATTTGGAAAAATTAAAAGCCATTTTGGAATACACCGAGGTATCTGACTGCAGAATGGAAGAAGGTTCCCTGCGCTGTGATGCCAATATTTCCATCATGCCCAAAGGTAGTGGGGTTTTTGGCACCCGGACGGAAATCAAGAACATGAACTCCTTTCGTGCCTTGGAACGGGCTTTGAATTATGAAATTGAACGGCAGATCCAGGTGGTGGAGAAAGGCCGGAATGTGATTCAGGAGACCAGGACCTGGGATGATGAAAAGGGCATCACCCTTGCCTTAAGAAGCAAAGAGGAGGCCCATGACTACCGCTATTTCCCCGAACCGGATCTGCCCCCCTTGGTAATCAGCGAAAAATGGGTGAAAGAAATCCGGGCATCTCTCCCGGAATTGCCCGAAGCCCGAAAAGAACGGCTCATAAAGGATTATGAACTGCCCCTTTATGATGCCCGGGTCATCACATCATCCAAGGCGATGGCTGACTATTTCGATGATTGCGCCGCCTTATATCCAAAAGCGAAAATCATCAGCAACTGGCTCATGGGGGATCTGTCCCGGCTTTTGAACGCTGAGGGCAAAACCTTTTCGGATTGCCCTATAAGCCCTGGGATGCTGGCAGAGATGCTCAAACTGATGGATCAGGGCGTAATCAGCGGGAGAATTGCCAAAACCGTTTTCGAAGAAATGTTTAAAACGGGCAAAAGGGCGGCCCTGGTTGTGGAGGAAAAAGGATTGGTGCAAATTTCTGACCAATCGGAAATCGAGCCCTTGGTGGAACAGGTGCTAAAAGAAAATCCCCAATCGGTGGAAGATTATCGGGCGGGAAAGGAAAGGGCCCTGGGTTTTTTGGTAGGTCAAATTATGAAGATGAGCAAAGGCAAAGCCAATCCCAATATGGTCAATGACCTTTTAAAAGAAAAACTGAAATAAAAATTATTTATCATGACCTTTGACATTATAAGAATAATCATGTATTATCTTTATATAGTCCTTTTGGACAAAGAAGGAGGCGTATTGATATGGAAATTACAGAAATCGCCGCTGAAAAAGTTAAAGAGGTTATGACAGGCGAGAATAAAGTAGATTCTTACTTGAGATTATACATAGCCGGTATGGGCTGAGGCGGTCCGAATTTCGGAATGGCTCTGGAAGAGTCAAAAAACCCTGATGATGAATTACTGGAAGCTCATGGCGTTAAGATGATTGCCGATGAAAATGCAGCAAAAGCTTTGAACGGTGCTGTTCTCGACTATATTGATTCCCAGATGGGCAGCGGATTTCAAATTAAGACTCCCAATCAGTCTGATTGCAGCTCGGGATGCGACTCCTGCGGTTAAACCGCAGAGAAATTTAAGACAAAAATTGCGTCAAAAATTAACTGCCGGTAAAGGAGAAAAATCCTTGACCGGCAGTTTTTTTATGTCATTTTATGTTTTTCATATATTTTTCATCTTTTTCTTTCCGCCTTAAGAATTTCATAAGAATTAAGTTCGTTTGATCCTAAGAATTGATTGATATCATGACCCTAGAGTAAGGAACAGAAGGGTGTGATATAATTTGAAGGAATTTAGTTTGAGGAGTGGTTCCACATGAACATTTTAGTATGTGATGATGACAAGGAAATATTGGAGGCGGTTTCCATTTATTTAGAAAATGAAGGCTACCACGTATATAAAGCATCCCACGGACTGGAAGCACTGGATATTGTGGAAGAACATGAAATACATCTGATTATTATGGATATTATGATGCCCCAAATGGACGGCATCAGGGCAACTTTAAAAATCAGGGAAGATAAAAATATCCCGGTTATTTTGCTCTCGGCAAAATCGGAGGATACGGACAAAATCATCGGATTAAATATGGGAGCGGATGATTACGTCACCAAGCCTTTTAATCCCTTGGAGTTAATTGCCCGGGTCAAGTCACAGCTGAGGAGATATACCACCCTGGGCAGTATGGAAATCAGGAATAATGTTTTTAAAACCGGGGGCTTGGTGGTTGATGATGAGTGCAAAATGATCACTGTGGACGGAGAGGAAGTAAAACTAACTCCTGTGCAGTACAAGATCCTGAGATTGCTCACGGCCAATGCGGGCCGGGTCTTTTCCATTGATGAAATCTATGAAAAGGTATGGCAAGAAACAGCTTACAGCCCGGAAAATACCGTGGCTGTCCATATCAGAAAAATCAGAGAAAAAATTGAGATCAATCCGAAGGAGCCAAATTATTTGAAGGTGGTGTGGGGAATTGGATATAAGGTGGAAAAAATATAGCCACTCATTAATTACAAAAATCATTGTTTTTATCATTGCCATATTAAGTTTTACAACAGCCATTACAATTTTCGCCAATTATCTACTATTTAATAACAGAGATTATGAGGCGGCTTTTCAAGAAAGCTATTTTCTAAGTACGGATTTTCCCGCTGAAAGCAGCGGTGTGCTGCAAGATCTGCGGGACATTACCCAAATTTATCAAAGTGAGGAACATATTTTAAACGGCGGAGCAATTCGAGAAGATGATTTGCTCCAATTGAAAGATAATTTATTTTTGGAGTTTCGTGATAACTCCAGACATTACAATCCAAATTTTACGGAACAGGAAAACTATAAAATATTCGTTGAGGAATATGCAGCTCAAATTGCGGCGAAAAAAAACCAGTTGGTTCAGGAACAAGTAAAAGCATACCAAGAAACCCTACGCCGGCTGGAAAATCAAAAAGGGATATTCTATTATGCTCATGTATGGGGGAATGAGGTAACCAACAGCCAAAACAAGAGCCAAGACTATTTTCAATCCTTCCCCGCTTATATTATGTTTGACGGTGCTAGTGAAAAGGTTTTTCCGGAAGAAATCAAAGATAATAATTATTATTTTTGGTTTACCTCAAACAGCAGGGACTTAGGCGCAAATGATGTGCTTTATGTGGGGTTCAGCGATGAATTTTTAAGTCCGAGAATTGCTGAATGGCAGGAAAATAAAATCATTGCTGCAAACAATTTCAAAAAAATTGCAGTTTCCCTAATCCTGCTAGGACTTTCATTCATTTACCTGGTAATTGTAATCGGCAGAAGTCCTGAGGAAGAAGGAAGGGTTCAGATCAATTTTGTTGATCGCATCTACAATGATGTGAAGTTGGCCATGTGCGGAATTTTGATTATTTCATGGTTTGGGGCAATGGTCGGAATACATGACCTGAGGATAACTTATCAAGTGATATTTGCTATAACCTTGATCATCGGTTCTGCCGGCCTGGTATTAGTTCTTTCACTAATTAAAAGTATTAAAATCAAAAATTTTATCAAGCATAGTTTAACCTTCGTGATCTTTTACCGGATCTTTCATTTCTTTAAGGATGTCTATGACAGCGGCAGTACGGCGGTGAAGGTTTTGATCGTGGTAATCGGATATCCCCTCCTGGTGGCCGCCACTTTCTTTATTTTTCCGGTGACTATTGGTGCGGCTGTCTGGCTGGCTCATCAAAAGGTGAAGGAATATAATGCCATCAAGGAAGGGGTGCAAAAGGTTAAAGAAGGGGATCTTCATTACAATATTCAAGTCCCGGGGAATGGGGAATTGGCCAGGCTTGCTTCTGATATCAACAGTATTACTGACGGTTTAAATCGTGCAGTAGCAAATGAAGTGAAGAGTGAACGCTTAAAAACAGAACTAATCACCAATGTTTCCCATGATATCAGGACCCCTTTGACTTCCATTATCACCTATGTGGATTTACTGAAAAATGAAAAGGATGAGGTCAAGACCAGAGAATATATCGAAATACTGGAGCAGAAAGCAGAACGGCTAAAGGTACTCACGGACGATCTCTTTGATGCGGCCAAGGCCTCCAGCGGTAGTATTCCGACGCACCTGGAAAAAATAGAACTAATATCTTTAATCACTCAAGGTTTAGGTGAAATTGATGATAAAATACGGGAATGTAATTTGGACTTTAAGCTGAATCATCCCAAGGATAAGGTATATATTAAAGCAGACGGCAGATTGTTCTGGCGGGCTGTGGAGAACTTGTTTTCCAATATCTTTAAATATGCCCAGAGCGGATCCAGGGTATATATTGAGATTTCAGAGCAAGGGAATGAAGTAACTTTGACCTTTAAAAATATTTCCGCCTATGAACTGAACATTTCCGCCGAGGAATTAATGGAACGTTTCACCAGGGGCGATGACTCCAGAAGCAACCAGGGCAGCGGTCTGGGTTTATCCATTGCCAAAAGCCTGATTGAACTGCAAAAAGGCAGCTTTAAAATCGAAATCGACGGAGATTTATTCAAAGCAATGATCCAGATCCCCAAATGGCAGCAGTAAATTAGTTTCACCTTGACATTCATCATTTTCCTGATAGCAGGGATTCCATTTTATCTATCAAATTAGATATATTGAGTTTGAGATATTTTGCTGCGGCTGCCGAATATACAAATGAAGAATTAGAATAGTATGCACAACTAATAAGCAAGCATCTTCATCAAAGAGGAGACATCTTAACGATGTCTCCTCTTTAAATTTCCTGGTTTTAAAGGTCGTGCAGTAAGAGATAGACATGATATAAAGAGAATTTTTCTGTCTTCTGTAACATGATAGCATGTCCAGCATATGATATACCATAAAATATAAGGAAGGAGGAACCCCAATGTATTATAAACGTGATAGACAGAATAATTGTGGTAATCAAAAACAAACACACACTCATGAATTTTTAGGTAGTACTAAATTAGCTGAGGAAGATGATGATCGGCATAATCATCGTTTTGCCGGTGTTACCAGTGAAAAGATTCCCATTAATTGTAAAGAACATGTGCATACACTGCTAACCAATACTGATTTTTTGGACCATCATCATGAAGTAGGAGCAACAACCGGCCCAAATATCGAATTAGCTGACGGAAAACACATTCACTTAGTTACTGGCACCACGACATGCAATGATGGACATGTTCATGACTTTATTTTTGCCACATTGATTCAAAAGCCTCTTGTTTAAGCATTTTAAATATTGTTGAAATTAATGTTCAATGAAAATATTTAACCCATAGGATTAGCAGGAAAGCTGAACTTGTGGGTTTTTTTTAATGGGGATGTCAAGAGGACTATGAAGTGAGTAACAATATTGATGAAAACTTAGATCAACCCTCACATATTGTTAACAACAATGTACCTTAGCCAGCTCGTTCTTTCCTTGCATTGGTCAGGAAATGTACTGTAAAAATCAATGACAAACTGGATTTCTTTTTCGTCAATTGATATTGTGCTATAACGCGCCTTAAGAAAAATTTCAGTTACGGTATTAAAACCAGGTTTAAATGCTAAGGATTCATCAATACGTTGTGCATAGTGTATTGGGGTTTCTCCATGTTTTATCGGCAAACCTTGTACAGATAATGCCCTTAAAAAGTATTTATACATTTCAATTATTTTTTTCTCCGGAGTGAGACTTTGCAGCTTTAGTAAGCGGAGTCTGCGCCGAAGGGGAGAAAAGGCCGCAACCCACAGCAACAAAAGAAATAGTGTAACGATCATTAAAAACCATAATACCTGTGCACCAATGTCTGCACTGAAATCAGTGCTTTCAGGAGAAGCCACAGTGACTTCTGAATTGTCGTTCGTATCGTTCGCACCGTTTTGTTGGGTATGGGGTTGAGCAAGTGAAGCATTGTCCACATTTGAATTCTCTAAGAAAGGAGAGGTCGGTTCAAAAGGAATCCATCCCAATCCTTCAAAGTACACTTCCACCCAGGCATGGGCCTGACTGTTTGTAACCTCATAGGTTGTACCTTCGACCGGTTGTGTAGGAAGAACATAACCCTCCACATACCGGGCCGGAATCCCAAGGGAGCGGGTAAGAACGGTCATGGCTGATGCATAATAGGTACAATAGCCCTGTTTGAGGTCAAATAGAAAATAATCTACAAAATCACGCCCCTTTGGGGTCGTTCCAGGCTCCAAGGTGTACTTGTAGTTTGTGGCAAGATAAACTTCGATCGCTTTGACACGATCATAATCATTCTTGGTTGAAGAGGTTATCTCCAGAGCAAGCCTTTTCACCCTTTCCGGAAGCTCAGCAGGCAGCTGATAATACCGGGAGCTGTTGTAGCGGCTGCTGCTGTTTCTTAAGTATTGGGTAAGGCTTTCGTTATTTTTCTTCAGGCTATAAAATTCTACGTTATAGTTAAAATCTTGCCCCAGAAAATTTTCACTGGAGAGCATACCATAAGGATCCAGAAAAAGATTCAACGGTCCTGTATCAAATTTTAAACTCTCAGTTTTTACAGGAATGAACAGTGTATTGGTTCTTAGATTTTCATACGTTATTTTTAAAGAAATTTTATTAAAAAATTGCCTGATATCTTCAGAAGTCGCCAATAAATCGGCATTAAACTTATTTAGTTGAAAGGTCTCACCTAGATCAGTAAGGGCTGAATCGACGCATTCCCATGAAGAGCCCGTATACAGATCCCTGATCGCTCCTTTTAAATAGATGCCCCCTTCGGGAGAATCCACCTTCATTACCAGTGTATCATCTAAAGTGATATTCCCTCCTAGCCTTGAGCTCTCTTCACTAAAACCTGTCGATCTAGTTACGAAATACCCTGTATTGCTGATATTTAGCTTTGCTTGCATCCATTCCCCTTCCAGTGGTTGATCGCTTGCAGGCATATAATAAGCAAATAGGAATACCAGCGCGCTCATGAAAGCAGCAAGAAGCAAAAAGGCTGCCGGAGCTTGACGGGAAGTCCTTTGGACGGTTGCATTATTTCTTACGTAAATATATTTAAAATAACAGACAAGTATCAGTAACACAAAAACATAAAAGGGGAGAAAGCTGACAAAATAATCAAGTATCCATTGCACCGCAAATAGGCTCATCCCTCCGACTAATAAAACGTAGAAATTGAACTTTTTGACCGTAAAGAGATAAACTGCCAGTGAAATAGCGATACTTAAGGCCAACAACGTATATAATTGATACTCCGGTGTCAGTGGCACTTCCCCGTTGATATAGCTCTTGAGCCAGAGAAAGGTGGCTATTGTCTTGCTGTAAACCAGCTTAAAGGCCGAGGACTTGAAGTAAAAATAAAAAAGACTACCTGCTGCGATAAGAACTAAAGCACCCGCAAAGATCTTTTGCGACAGCCTGTTCATAAAAACAATGGAGCATAGGATCGAAGCAAAGAAAACCAGCAAAAATACATCTTTCGCTTCATATGTCATGCTTAAAGCTGACGTTAAAGCATAAACAAAACTAAAGCTCAAACTTGCGGCTATAATTAAATTGATAACATAACTCATACAAGGATTTATCCAGTTTTTCACTTCGTTTATCGACCTCCATATTCCAAAACACCCTTTATTTCATCCCTTAGGTTGATACGGTATACCCTGATCCCTGACTCGGGCAGTACCGAAAGTTTTTGCCCGGTATCCGGTTTTTTCTCACCCATAATTTCTTCAGGGGATATATAGACTAAGCTGATCTCATAACCAACTGATTTCATTCGGCAAATCGTTTCATAAAGCCGATCATCCAGGTTTGAGGTAGAAAGCAGAATATCAGGTTTATTAATACCGTAATCTATCTGGCCCTCGATAAGATCTGTAAAACTTACCTTTTGGTTAAACTGAACTTTGGCGAGAGTTTGATAGGCATTTTCAAAATCTAAGGGACTGTTGCAGTCCATGGACCGAATTTCCTCGTCATGATAAACAAGCCTCACTGCAACGCCGTGATGGATATAGTACCTTAATACTGCAACAATAGCCTCAATATGCTTGTCCCCGATAAAAGCATTGCTGTCTGGCGTGAAAGGATTTCTTTTCAGATCAACGATAAACAGGGTACGTTCAGCGGCCTTCCATTGATATTCTTTGATCATGAGTTCGTTCATTTTCGCTGAAAGCTTCCAGTGTATTTTTGACATACTATCACCGTAGTTATATTTACGGATTCCTTCGATTGTCGATATATCCTCGTGTAAATTCCTTAGATTTGAGATTGGTTCAGATAAATCACGGGAGACTAAGGCCATGTTGTCGATGATGATGAGCCTTGGATACACAGTTACACGCAAAGGCATTTTATTTTTTCGTACAAGCCTGAAAATTCCAAGAAAGTCCTGAACTACAATTCCACTCACCCCAAGTTCGTAACATCCTCGATATTTGTATACGTAATCATAAAAGAATTCTTTCTTGCTGAAAGGTTGTAAGGATAGATTCCTGATGACGGACTCTTGGGATAACAAACCGCCACTGAAAATTTGGATACTTACATAAGGCAGAATAAACAAGCTCCTGTTGACTATCTGAAGCTTAAGGGTGACCTTATCGCCCTTAACCGCTGAACTATTGTTAAGGCTTTGCTCATACTTAAACCCGAAATACCCCGCAGCACTAAGCAAAAACGAAACAACCGGAAGTGCCAGAACTGTATAAAACAGCATGTAGGGTATTTTGCCACCATAGAAATAAACAAAAAGGAACGCCAGCATTAGCAGGCTGCCATACAAAATCCGATTTAATCTCATTTACTCCACCATAGGAATGTGTGTGCTATTCATGATCGAAGCTATCAAATCCTCTGAAGATAATTTTTTGAGCTTTGCTTCCTGCTTTAAAATGATCCGATGTGCAAGAACCGGTACGGCCATTCTTTTTATATCGTCCGGAATAACATAATTTCTGTTGTTATAATAAGCCCACGCCTGGGCTGCCTTGAACAGGGATATCGAACCTCTGGGACTTGAACCAAGCACCAGGTCGGGATGATTGCGTGTTTGCCCTACAATCGCTACGATATAATCCTTTAAGCTTTGGTCGACATGGATGTTTATGACCTCCTGCTGCACACTGGCGATTTCGCTGCTGCCTGCTACAGACTTAAGGGATTCAATCGGGTTTTCCAGCTGGAGTGTTGTTAATATCTTGCTTTCCTCAGCGGGTAAAGGATACCCCAGGGATAGCTTCATGAAGAACCTATCCAGCTGCGCCTCGGGGAGAGGATAGGTTCCCAGATACTCTACAGGGTTTTGAGTGGCCAACACCATGAAGGGTTGAGGAACTTTATAGGTCTTTCCATCCACGGTGACCTGGTTTTCCTCCATTACTTCGAGCAAGCTTGCCTGCGTTTTAGGTGATGTCCTGTTTATTTCATCCGCCAGGATAATCTGGCTCATGATTGTACCCGGGCGGTATTCAAACTCTCCCGACCTTTGATTAAATAGGGTGAACCCCGTGATGTCTGAAGGAAGAATATCCGGCGTAAACTGGATTCTCTTGAACGAGGCGTTGATAGATTTAGCCAACGCTGACACAAGGCTGGTTTTACCCACGCCGGGTACATCTTCGATCAGGACATGTCCCTTACAAACCAAGGAAATGACGACTAACTCCACCGTTTCCCTTTTACCCATAATCACTTTTCCGATATTGTCAACGATTCGATTTAAAATGGTTGAATTAGTTTTCATTTTTCCCCTTTTATCCGTAATTTTTATTCTCAGCAAGAATTGTTCAGTTTACTCGACGAATAACCGTTATCAAACATACTAAACCATAGAGCCAATTCGAGGTCAAGAGGTGAGTGGGTGATCTTATTACGAGAGGATATTGAATAGTGGAAATAACGGATAGAATAGCCAGCTACCTATAAACATCACCATCAGAAATCCAATTATAATACCTATACAAAGAAAAATAATGCTGTGCCTTTTGTTTTTTATCCACCCGAACGAATGCCCCATCGCCAAAATTAATGGTATAAAGGTTAAACCAACTGTTATCAGTCCTATTGAAAAACCTGCTAAAAAACTGAAAATATAAATCCCCATGGCAGAAATCCAATAAAATTGATACTTACCTTTAACAGCCAAAAAAGTTGACACAATGGCAATAATCAAAGCTGAATATGCAATTACAGAAAAAATCGGCACACCTAATTTCCCCTCTCCACATTACCATTACTTAACCATTGTCTACAAACCACTCGTTGAGCAGTTTGATCCGTTTTTTGAAGTCAAAAACTTTTGAATCAATCTTTAGATCCATTTTAACATACACACACAAATTTCGCACGATTCGTGAACCATGAAAGGGTTCTTGGTGAAGTATGAAATTACATCTTAGATCAAACATTTATCGGGTAAGGGGTCGGAATGCTCCTGATAAAAGTTTCTTATTCGTAAATGAATCATCATAAAAACTATCTGTTAGAAAATTCATTCGTACACCGATATAATGAAGTTCGATGCTCTATTTCTAAAATACAGTTTGTATAATGTATGATTTTCTGATGTTGAACCAGTATTGAACCAGGCGAGTTTAGGTATTAATGCGGTTACTAATAAAAGGAGTGTGGTATAAATGGAAATTAGAAAAGAATTACCAGAAATATTTGAGGAATTTGCCGAAGCGAGACAGAATGCTTTTCTGGCGGCAAAAGCACAAAAGGAAAAGAATATCCCGTTAATCGGTATCTTTTGCACCTATTTTCCCATGGAATTGGCAACAGCCATGAATGCATCTGTCGTTGGTTTATGTTCAACTTCAGATGAAACGATTCCGGAAGCAGAAAAAGATTTACCCAGCAATCTTTGTCCATTGGTTAAATCCAGTTATGGATTTGCTAAAACCGATAAATGTCCATTCTTCTATTTTTCCGATTTGGTGGTTGGGGAGACCACTTGCGATGCTAAGAAAAAAATGTATGAATATTTGGGTGAGATAAAACCCGTTCATGTGATGCAGCTGCCTAATACCCAGGATGAAGAGGGCTTCAAGCTGTGGAAAAAAGAAGTTATCAAAATGAAAGAGGTTCTGGAAGAAAAATTCGGCGTAGAAATCACAGAAGATAAACTGCGTGCAGCAATCAAAACAAGAAATGAAGAAAGAAAAGCTATTTCTGCCCTTTTTGAGTTAATGAAAAATGATCCTGTACCCATCATGGGACATGATTTGTTCAAGCTTGTTTACGGCAGCTCTTTTAATTTTAATGTGGAGCAGGTAATTAACGAGATCAAAGCCATTACGGAAAAAATTAAAAATGAGCGCGGGGAAGAACCCAAGATTGCCAAAATGCCTCGGATTTTAATTACCGGATGCCCTATCGGCGGCGCTACGGAAAAGGTCATTAAAGCGATCGAAGAGAACGGTGCGGTTGTTGTTGGTTATGAGAACTGTGTAGGTTATAAAAAATATGACCGTTTAATTGATGAAGAAAAAGAAGATGTTTATGAAGCAATTGCTGAGAGGTATTTCAAAATCGGTTGTTCGGTAATGGCACCGGATAAGTATCGTTATCAATTATTGGATCGCATCATTGATGAATATAATATTGACGGTGTCGTGGAAGTAACCTTGCAGGCCTGCCATACCTACAACGTGGAGAGTTTTGGCATTAAGAGATATGTGAATGATACAAAAAATAAACCCTATCTCTTGGTGGAAACCGATTATTCTCAATCTGATGTGGGTCAGCTTTCTACCAGATTGACAGCATTTATTGAAATGCTTCAGCAATAAGTAAACAATAAGATAGATTATGTAAGATTCAAGTAATTGATAAGGATGTTATTTGAATGAACGTGGGAAAAACAGACAAAAAAAAAGAAACTGGTTGATTATACATGTAAAGGTGCCAATAAGGCGGGGTTTAGCGAGAAACTGATCAGCGACTTTCAACTGGAGTTTCCGAAAAGCTATCATGATTGTAAAATTATGGCGCGAATTTCCCAGTATATAAAAAATTGAGAAGAAAGCCCTCTTTGCCTCCTGCCTTTTTGCCATACAGTGGAAGGGGAGGCATTGGGCGGATTAATTAATTTAATGGATGGAAAATTTGGTCCCCGGGTGGCTGCCTATGCTTATCAATCTGTGGAAGAGCTTACAACCTTATCAGATATTGATTTTAGCCAAGGCAGAATCAGGGAAGTGCTCAAGGCATGCCAAATCCTTAAAGCTCAAGGAGAAAGGGTAGTTTTAGAAATTTCCGGATTTATGACAGTTTTAAACTCATTAATTGATCCTACGAAAATTTTCGTTGCCTGGCGCAAGGATGCCGCAACGGTGGAAAAAATTTTACGGATCATAGCTGATAATCTTTATCCCTACTTTGTTGAAGCAAAAAAATCCGGTGTGGATATCATCTCCTATGCGGATCCGGTGGGTAGTGTCAGAATTATGGGGCCTAAATATACTGAGATCATTGCCAAAGACTTTAACCTGCCCCTGCTGAAAAAAGCAGCGGCTTTAGCGGATGAAAACTGTATTATTCATCTATGTCCGAAAACAAGCTTAATTCTGTTGGGACTAGAGTTGGCAGAGAAGAAGGAAATCCCATTTTCCAAGAATATTAAATATGCAGAGGCCTGTCTAAATACCATCGGTAAGGAAAAAATCATCGGTCAATCTTGCATCAAAGATAGTCAAGGAGTTTTGTCCCACGGAACAATCAAGGCATTGTATTTATCAGTTTAATTCATAAAGGGGTTGTAATAATGCATAAAGATGATCAAATGACACCTGTGGAGCGGGCACAGGCGATGGCAAAAGGGGAGGACTTTGACAGATTGCCCATTGTTCCTTTCTTTGTAACGGTAGCAGGTAAGGTTGCCGGGATGACACATCAGGAAAAAAGAAGCAACGCCAAGAATCAGGCAGCAGCTCAAATCGCCTGTTATGAAAAATTTGGCCATGACAGCTTGGTTGTGGAATATGGTTTGTTTGGCATTGGTCAGGCACTGGGCAGTACTCTTTCCGATCCGGTAGATGATGCTCCTTCCATTGATACTTATGTACTAAAAAATTTTGATGGCATCGGATCTTTAGATTTATCCCGAGTAGAACGAAAAAATCATCCTTGGTTCCAATTAAACTATGAGGCAACGGAAATTTTAATAGACAAGTTAGGAAAAGAAGTTCCTGTAGGCATCAGTATTCCCGGACCTTTTACAGTGGCATCCACCATTTGCCCCACTGAGTTTTTATTAAAAGCAGTCATTAAGAATCCCGACAAACTTCATGATTTACTCCGTTTTTCTACCGAAGCCATAAAAATCGTTTTTGACGGGTTTCTAGAATTGGGCGCCGGCTTTACCCTTTGTGATCCTGTAGCCTCGGGGACAATTCTGCGCAAAAAGGTTTATGATAGTTTTGTGGCACCTTATACAAAGGAATTGTTTGATTATTTCCACAGTAAAGGCTCCGGCGGCTGCTATCATATTTGCGGTGATACTACTTCAATTACGGAAAGCATGGTTGATACCGGCTGTGATGTATTAAGCGTAGATAATAGGGTTGATATGGCAGTTGTCAAAGAAAAAGTAGGCCATCGTTTGCCGATTATGGGTAATGTAGATCCTGTGGAAATTATTTATCTGGGGAATAGAGAAACAATTTTTGCCGGAGTAAAAGAATCCGTTGCCAAATCCTATGACAGCCCAAAGGGCTATACCTTCTCCACAGGATGTGATATTCCCATTAAAACAACACTGGAAAATATGCTGATCATGATGGAAGCAGCCAGATATTACGGCAAAATGCCGATAAATACAAGTAAGTTTGTATAATCATCTAACAAAATTGTAGGAGGGTTTCTGAAATGCGAAGTCAAGAAGGGTTATTAAAAGTTCTTTCTGATTGTGTAGTAGATATGAAGGATGAATCAGTAAGCGGTGTGGCCGAAGAATATATTGCAGCGGGATATCCTGCTCTGGATGGTATTCTAAAAGGTTTGGTAGACGGTATGCAAAGAGCATCCAAATTATATGAAGAGGAAGAATACTTTATTACGGAATTATTAGTTTGCGCAGATGTTATGTATAACGGTCTGGACGTATTACGTCCCCATTTACCTACAACCGATACAGAAAAAAAACATAAGGTTGTTATTGGTGTTGTAGAAGGGGATACCCATGATATCGGAAAAAACCTGGTTAAAATTATGCTGGAAACAGCAGGATATGAAATGTATGATTTGGGCAGGGACGTTCCCGTGCAAAATTTTGTGGATAAAGCAAAGGAAGTGGATGCCGACGTCATTGCCATGTCTACATTAATGTCCACTACCATGCCGGGAATGGGTGAAGTTGTGGAACTGCTTAAAGCCGCAGGCATTAGAGAAAAGGTAAAGGTGATCATTGGTGGGGCACCTATTTCCATGTCCTTTGCCAAAAAGATCGGTGCTGACGCTTATTCCGGTGATGCGGTAGAAGCGGTTAAAACAGTTAATCGGCTACTAGGTGCGGAAAAAGCAGCGGTGGGGGCGTAAAAATGCAGCATCTTACCGCCAAAGAAAGACTCCTTGCGGCAGCAAAAAAACAACAAACTGATAGACCGCCTTGTATTTGCCCTGGTGGCATGATGAATATGGTTTTCCAAGAGATTATGGAAAAATCAAACTGCCTATGGCCGGAAGCTCATGTTAATGCGGATAAAATGGCAGGTCTTGTTTATGCGCTAAATGAAGCAGGGGGCTTTGAAAATTACGGTGTACCCTTTTGTATGACGGTAGAGGCTGAGGCTATGGGTGCCCAGGTGAACATGGGAAATCTGATCTGTGAACCCCATGTTGTTGATTCTCCTTTGAAATCTTCTGCCCAGGTGGATTTATTAAAGCCCCTGGATGTAAATACAGGCAGGGCAAAAGTAGTCATTGATGCGATTAAAATTCTAAAAGCAAAAAACACTGAAGTGCCTATTATTGGTAACATGACAGGGCCGGTGAGTATTGCCGGTACCTTGGTTGATATGTCTGCTTTGCTGAAAGAATTTCATATAAATCCTGCAGATACGGTAAAATTGCTGGATTTCATTGTCGAAAACCTGATTGTTTTTGGCAAGGCGCAAATAGAGGCGGGGGCAGATGCTATTTGTATTGCCGAACCCAGCGGTACAGGGGAAATACTGGGTCCGAAGAGGTTCAGAGACTATTCAGTAAAATATGTCAATGAGGTTTTGATGCACTGGATGTTCCTGTAAAAATTGTTCATATTTGCGGTGCCCTAAGAACAGTTTATAAAATTATTCCGGAATTTCATTGCAATGTTTTCAGCTTTGATTCTGTTGTCCCCATCGCGGAAATGAAATCATATCTCCCCGAAAAGGCTGTGATGGGCAATGTTAACTGCTATGCTTTAGGAAGCATGTCCCCAGAGAAGGTGGAAAGTCTTGCGCGATTTGCCATGGCTAAGGGAGCAGATATTCTGGCTCCGGCTTGCGGGCTTTCAACCACCACACCCTTAATAAATGTTCAAAAAATGGCAAATGCCGCAAGGCAGCAATGATAATCACTTAAATACATGCAGGAGAAAAATAATGCCACAAGTAGTTATAAATGATTTTCATGATGGGGTTAATTCCTACAAATCTGATATGAATACTAATCTTTATCAATTTTTAGCAGATCTGAATCTTATTGATGCCCCTTGCGGCGGCGTTGGTTGTTGTGGAAAATGCAAGGTGCGAATTTTGAATCAGGATTTTACTTTACATAATACGGAAAAAGAGTTTTTTACCGAGAAGGAGCTTTCCCAAGGATGGCGTTTGGCCTGCTTACATGGTGTAGAAACGGATATTACCTTAGAATTATCGCCCAAAGAAGTGATCAGTGAAATTGTCAGCGATGGCTATCTGAGGGATTTCGTCAAAAAACCTCATATTTCAAAAACACTTGACCAAAATGGAAATACCCTCCTGATGGCAGGTGATGAGGTTATTGGCCAGGAACAAGGGGATACCAGAAATCGGCTTTTTGGTCTGGCGATGGATATCGGAACAACCACTGTCGTTGCAAGCTTAATTGACCTGTTAACCGGTCAGGAACTGACCAGCATCTCCTGTCTGAACGGGCAGAAAAACTTCGGACAGGATGTAATCACCAGAATTAATTATGCCATGACACAGACGAAGGGCACGTTAATTCTGCAAAAAACAATATTGCAAGATTTAAGAAATTTAATCGAAGGGATTCTTACCCAGTGCCGGGGGAATTATCCTCTTACCCCTCATGATATTTATGACATTTCCATTGGGGCAAACGCTACCATGATTCATCTTTTGGCGGGAATCGACCCTTCGTCAATGGGTAAGTCCCCTTATGCAACTGCTTTTAGCGGGCCTTTGGTTATGAATGGTTCCAAGGACCTGAAGCTGCCTGTGTCCGAGCATTGCTTGGTTTATTGCCT
Organism: Dehalobacterium formicoaceticum; assembly: GCF_002224645.1. NCBI lineage: Bacteria > Bacillati > Bacillota > Clostridia > Eubacteriales > Peptococcaceae > Dehalobacterium > Dehalobacterium formicoaceticum. The sequence continues at coordinate 2,525,757 of NZ_CP022121.1, forward strand.
GCCCGCTGTTTCTGCTTTTGTTGGGGGAGATATTACCGCCGGAATCTTGGCTTGCGGAATACATGATGCTTCCAAGAACGTTCTTTTTATTGATATTGGTACCAACGGGGAAATGGTGCTTTCCAAGAATGGCAAGTTTTATGCTTGTTCCTGTGCAGCCGGCCCTGCTTTAGAAGGGATGAACATTAGCTGTGGGGTGAGAGCAGCCAAGGGAGCGATAGAAGATGTGCAGCTGGTAGGTGTGGGTAAAGATATTGCCGTTAAAGTTTCAGTTATTGGGGAGGCAAAACCAACAGGCTTATGCGGCAGCGGGTTACTTTCTGCTGTGGCTGAGTTGGCGCGTACCGGCATCTTGCATAAAAGCGGACGCTTGTTGGAGCACCCTTTGGTGGAAAGAGTGGCAGGAAAAAAACGTTTTATTATTGATCAAGATAATGAAATTTATTTAACACAGCAGGATATAAGACAGGTTCAGCTGGCGAAAGGGGCGATCCTTTCCGGTATTCAAACAATGGCCCAGGCGAACGAGATGACTTTTTCTGAAATTGATCAGGTAATGGTTGCCGGTCAATTCGGCGCACATTTAAAGGCGGAAAGCTTAACGGGCGCAGGACTCTTTCCTCAGGAATTAGAAAATGTAATAACTTATGTAGGAAATACCTCAAAATCAGGTGCCTATCTCTGCTTGCTTTCCTCCGAGGAAAGAGAAGCAGCAGAAAAGATAGCAAAAAAAATCAGCTATATTGAATTATCCCATTTGGACGGTTATGATTCTTTATTTGTTAAAGGGATGGAATTTTAGTGCTGAATTTATGTTAAAAAGATTAAGCTGGGAGGGATTATAATGCACAAAGACGATAAGATGACACCATTGGAACGAGCTGCGGCATTAGCAAGAGGTGAGGACGTTGATCGTTTTCCAATCAACATGTTTTATGGTGCACCTGCCCATGCTATGCTGGGATGGACCAGACAACAGGAATTTGCAGATGGTCGTTCCATTGCTCGGGTTCAAAAAAAGGTCTATGAGACTTTTGGATGTGATGGAGTCAGTGCCAGCTATGGCCTTCATGGAATGGCTGTTGCTTTTGGCGCAAAGATATCTGACGACCCTCATCTTCCGAGTTCTATTTTGGAACACCCAATCAAAGACATTCGGGATTTATCCATGCTGGATTTGGAAAAGGTTACAGTAAAGACAGATCCCACAGCAAAAAAATGTTACGAAGCGGTGCACATTCTGCAAGATGAATTAGGTCATGAAGTGGGATGTGGAATGGGTCTTACCGGAGCATTTACTTGCGCCAGTGGTTTAGTCGGACCTGAAAATCTTTTAAAAGCCATCATAAAGTACCCTGAACAAGTTCACAGGCTTTTGGAGTTTACTACTAAGGCTATATTGCTGTTAGCGGAACCATTTGTCCGAGAGGGATACGGTATGATGATATCTGATCCTATGGTTTCGGGTACCATTCTATCGAAAAAGCATTTTCGTGAATTTGTTTTGCCATATAGCCAATGCTTTGTGGAAGGCTGTAAAAGCTTTGGTCCCATATACTTATCAACCCATATCTGCGGTGACACTACCGGAATTCTGGAAGATATCGTGGAATGCGGTTATAAGACGATAAGTTTGGATAACAGGGTGGATCTTGCTGTGGCAAAAAGGCGGATTGGTAGTCAAGTACATTTGATGGGAAATGTAGATCCTGTAGAGGTAATGTATTGTGGCACAACCGACATGGTAAGAGCGGCTATTAAAACCTGCTGTCGCAAAGCCTGGGACAGCCCAAGAGGCTATACTATCGCTACAGGTTGTGACACGGTATATGGCATGCCAATGGAAAACGCATACGCTTTTATGGAGGAAGCCCGGAAATGTGCCAGGTATCCCATGATACCTGAAAATTTTATGTAGATATTTTATGGTGAAGCTGCACGCTTAATTTAAACCGAAAATATAGCGAGATTCCAGTTCGAAACATGATAATATTTATTGCATAATAGAACATGACATAGAGGTGGGTGCGGAATTTTCGCTTGTAAAAATGATTATAGGTAGGAGGAACATAATGAAAAAGATTACAAAGATTAGCCTCATACTGGCATTGGCAGTAATACTGGTAATTACCTCAGCTTGCAATTCTAACAATAATACCTCTGAAAACACTAATTCAAGCGGCAACAATTCAGTGAAAGATACAACCCCGGCAAAGAAATCATTAAAAATTGGAACATCATCGGTATCTATCGATTTGGCTGAATCCGGAGTAGCTCCGCTGGAAGATATGGGATATGAAGTTGAAATCGTTGTGTTTGACGATTATTTTACGCCTAATACAGCATTGGTGGAAGGCTCCCTTGATGCAAACTTTTATCAGCATGAATTGTTTATGGATCAATACAATGTCAGCAAGAAAACCGATATTATCATGCTTTCTCCAAAACTGTATCAGTTTTACGGCGGTCTGTATTCTGTAAAAGCTAATTCCCTGGAAACCCTTCCAGATGGAGGAAAGGTCGGCATTGCCACTGATGCATCCAATATCAGTCGCGATCTTATTAATCTTCAGTCTTTAGGTCTGATAACTTTAACAAGTGAGCCGAGAGACTTGTACTCAGTGCTGGACATTGTGGACAACCCTCATAACTATGAATTTGTCCAGTCTGATCATATGAAATATACCTATATGGATGAATATACGTTTTTGTTGGGGACATCCAACACAATGGCCGCAAATCAAGTAGATCCCACAAAAAATAGACTTGCCTATTTTCCTGAGCCGGATAATGCCCTTGGAATGTGTGTTATGCCGGCAAATGAAAATGAGCAGTGGGTCAAGGATATCATGACTGCATACACATCAGAAGCTGCCAGGGCATATGTGAAGCCATCAAGCGGTTTCGAACCTGTTAAGTAACATTGCTTACATTTCAATTTAATGCGGCAGGAAAGCGACAGGTGGCTTCCTGCCGCATTATATTAACGTGAAATATGCGGAGGCAAAAATATGATTGAGATTACAGGATTACAAAAATCCTTTGGCGACCTACAAGTGCTGGAAAATATAAACATGACCATAAAGGATGGTGATATTTACGGATTGGTGGGAAAAAGTGGGGCTGGGAAATCTACTCTTTTGCGTTGTATAAATGGTTTGGAATCATATAGTAAGGGCAGTTTGAAGGTCAATAGGGTTGAGGTAAATTCTTTAAACAAACAGGAAATGCGATATTTCCGCAAAAATGTTGCCATGATTTTTCAACATTTCCCTTTGATGTCAAGAAAAACAGTATATGAAAATATCGCATTTCCTATGCGTTGCTGGAAATATGATAAACAACATATCAATACTAAAGTCAAAGAGTTTGCAGAAATTGTGGGCATTACAGATAAATTGGGGCAGAAACCAAACACCTTATCCGGCGGACAGAAGCAGCGTGTAGCTATCGCTAGAGCCTTGGTAATGGAACCAAAAATTTTGCTGAGTGATGAATCAACATCTGCCTTGGATCCCACCACCACACAATCCATTTTGCAATTGTTGAATGAGATTAATAAAAAAATGGGAATTACCATTATAGTGGTGACTCATCAAATGGCCGTGGTCAGAGATGTTTGCCACAACGTATCCCTGCTGGAAAAGGGAAAACTGGTGGTTTCCGGTAAGGTGGAGGAAATCTTTTTAAATCAGCCTGAGAAATTCCGGCGATTCTTGGGTGAGGAGGATGCTTTTTTCACCAATAAAGGGATAAATCTGCAAATTATGATTTTGGAAGATAGTATCTCCCGCACTATCTTCAGTGTGATGGCACAGGAATTAAAGGTAGACTTTGCTGTGGTGAGCGGCAAAATGGAGCACTATAGAGATAAACATATGGGTTCCTTAATTCTAAATTTCAAGGAAGCTGATTTGCCAAAAGTGTGTGAATATTTAACAGCAAAAGGAATTATTTGGCACCCTTATGAAGCATTGGAGTCTGCAAGTGACATAGTTGAAGAGGGGGTCTGTCGAGTTGGACTTTTTGACTGAATATCAGCAAGCATTTTTTGTCAAAATTCTGCTTCCCGCATTTGAAGCAACCTTTCAGATGCTGATTATCTCTACACTAATCAGTTCCGTTGCGGGGTTCCTGGTAGCTGTGGTACTGGTAGTTACAAACAAGGGTGGTATGCTACAAAACAAGTTAATTTACGGTATTCTGAGCTTTTTGGTTAATGTAATCCGTTCCTTCCCATTTATCATTTTGGTGGTATTTATCCTGCCTGTTACCAAAGTTATTGTTGGAACTTCCATTGGCGTAAAGGCGGCAATTGTGCCATTGGTGGTAGCTGCCACTGCGTTTATTGCAAAGATAATCGAAAATTCTCTTCAGGAGGTTGACGAGGATCTAATTGAGGCAATGAAATCCTTCGGTCTTTCGGATGCACAAGTGATTTTTAATGTGATGTTTTCCGAGGCATTGCCTTCTATAGTTTCAGGCATTATTTTGGCTACAATTGCAATTCTAGGTTCCACCGCTATGGCTGGAGCAGTCGGTGCAGGTGGTATTGGTTCTGTTGCATTGACATATGGTTACCAAAGTTTTAATAAACAAGTAATGTGGCTTACCGTTATTATTTTGATTATTTTGGTTCAGGTAATTCAATTTATTGGCAATTTAGTTTATCGCAGAATGAAGCCATAACTAAAATTTATTTAACACAGCAGGATATACGACAGTGCAAGACAGTGGATTGCTCTAGCCTAACTGGTTCACGCCCTTCTGTTCCTCTTAATTTCATAGGACTACTATATATTTAGTAATTTCTTAATATTTACTTTTTTATGAGCTCTACCCATACCCGCCTTCGCCGGGAGGCAGTTGGTCATGCTTTGCAAGACCAACTAACATAAGGGTTTGTATCGGTTAAGCAATAAAGGGTAAAGCATCGCCTGGCTAACGCCAGCCCTTGACTGCTAGCAAAATCCCTGACTATTAAGCTACTAAAATGTGCGAGTTACTATGGTATCTTTCGTACTCTATGGGGGACGTATAGACCAAGCTACTATGAGATCTTCTGCAATTATGCCAGGTTACGAAGCCCTGCTTTAAAAAATCAGCGTCACTATACCAGTTGAAGCCAATACTGTTCAAAATCTTGATTGTAGCTTTAACTACTTTTCCGTCAAGATATTAGTTCTAAATACCCGATTTCTATTTCTGAACATTTCCCTGTCACCAGAAGCACCTCTAAACCTCGCCTGTAGGTGTCCTTTTTGAAACCGAATATCTCAATACGCTGGAAAGTAAAAATGAGTTCACTCTAGGTGTCATGAGTTTTAGCGTTTTTTCTTCACTTTATTTTAGCATTTATCAAAGGAACAAAATTTGCCATTCATTCGTCTGTTAGTATAGCTGACAAGGAATTATTATCGAAAATTGAAAAGACAGCTGTAAATCAAGGTAACAAGCAATTCATAGAATGTTGATACCTTAATTAAAGCTATACTTTATGCAGGAAAGGGGATTTAAATTTATGAAGAAAAAATGCGGTGGATTGGTTTTAGGATTATTACTTATTTTAATTTTCTTCGTCCCCGCTTGGGGGGCAGAAACAAATGAACAGCCGGTTTCCCTGGATAACGCTTTTAATGGAAGCTCCCTTATTCCTTTTGATTTTAAAGGATATACTTTTGTGAACGGCGAGCTGCGTACTTTTAATGACGCATCTAGCTATAAAAACTACTGTATCAATGACCGGGTATTGGTACCAGTCCGTTTGGTGACCTCAGCTTTAACAGATTTAGAAAATGCTGTTTATTGGAATATTCGTTGGGATGAAGCCAATCCTGATAAGGTTACTTTGGAAACCAGCCATGAACCTAAGTATAAAGTGGTTATTAGCGTCGGCAGTAAGACCATGCATGTAAACGGGAAGGACATCGCTTTAGATGTGCCGGCGCAGCTGATTGAAGACAGGATTGTATTACCCCTTCGGGCCATCAGCGAGGCAATAAACCGGGAAGTTTCTTGGTTAGACGATACGGTCATCATCAGCCAGGTTCCTATTGATCTATCCAGTGCTAAAACTCAGGAAGTGTTGAGTAAAGCGAAAAATCAATTAAGCACCTGCGGCCTGGATGTTGATGATAAGCCCGTACCGGTAGCCATATATCATGACGGATACTATGCTTTAAAGGGCTATTTTGACGCGAAAGATAATTATGTAACAGAGCTGTATTATTATAAAAACGGGGAGACCAGCAAAATTAATTTGGCGGGAGAACCTGAGATTAGTATGCCTTACAGCCTTGAAGGCAAAAGCGTAATAGGTGACAGCCTTTACTATCCTACAAGGATCGGGACCGAAACAAAGCTTTACCGGCTGGATTTTGCCACCAACACCTCGGCGGAGGTTTGTTCCTTATCTGCGGATAATGTGGGCTGGTCTTTGGATCACGAGGGCTGGTTTGGTGGTGTCATCCATTTAGGCCAAAATATTTTTGTGATACTACATAGTGGAGATGGAACGATGGGCGGTGACGCGATTTACCGCCTGGTAAATAATAGCTTGGTGCAGGTTGGTTATCCTAAATTACTGTCATCTATCGCACTAGTTGGTACAAAGTTATATTATACCAGTATGGATGGTATGGGGATGACGGAAAATAATTTATCTTATCTTGATCTGACCAAAGATGAGCCCGTGTCCAATATCGCGTTGGATGGCTTTACCTATGATCTTATCAGGAAGACAACGGTAAACTTCACTTCTCTCGGCGTTTCCACCGATATGGAAGGTCTGGCAGTAAAAGATAACTATATCTATTCCATGCTTTATGAGCAGATGGCAAAAAAAGACAACAGGAATGTGGTGAAAATCGATACTACAGATAATACGCAAACAATTCTGCCCATAGAAGTGAATAAGTTCTGGCTGGTTACCGATGGTATTGTTTATCAGGAATTTACGAACGGGAAATTGATGAAGTCGGATTTTGACGGTAATAACGCCAGGGTCTTGGTGGATAGAAACCTTGAAATGATCAAGGTTTATGACAACCAGGTCTATTATACGGTTACTGGCGAAGCCGGGCTGTATCATTTCAATACGGTAACGGAAGCTGGGGAAAAACTCAGCGATATCGTAGCAGACGATATCTTAATTAATCAGTCCGGCACTTATTTTATCAACAAATCTTATGACGCGGGCATATTTAAAATTAGCGGGGGTAAGTCCGCAAAAATAGCTGATGGCTTTATTCAACAGTATATCAATACCTTCGAAGGTATTTTATACAATAAGTGGGGTTCGGCCGAGGTGTATTTAGCTGCTCCTTCCCTTCAAAACTAAATTCCGATCAAGTAGTCAGAATCGAATTCTCCTTCGGCGATGATGTGTATATCCCGCTTTTTGCCGATAGAGAAGAAGATAAAGTTCAAATAGAACAGCATGTCGGCTTATATATCACAGTCGGGAGGAGCAAAAATTATATGAAAATCCTAATCGCGGATGATGAGATTGACATCCGAAATTTAATAAAAATAAGCCTTGAGGAAAACGGCTACACCGTCCTGGCGGCACAGAACGGCAAAGAAGCATGGGACATCCTGACGGCACAAGACATCGATCTGGCTATCCTCGATGTGATGATGCCGGTGATGGACGGTTTCAATCTTCTGCGAAAAATACGGGAACACAGCACCATCCCCGTCATCTTCTTGACTGCACGAACGGATGACATGGACAAGGTTTTGGGGCTTGGACTCGGCGCGGATGACTATCTCGGGAAGCCATTTTCCGTTGCCGAGTTGATAGCCCGTGTAAGAGCGCTGCTGCGCCGGAGTAACGAATATCTGTCGCCGAAGGAACAAACCGCTGCCGCAATTACATACGGACATTTATCCATCGACAAAGAAAAATGCTGCGTCTTTAAGGACGGAAATCCAATCGAGTTTGGCGCAAAGGAATACAAACTGCTTCTGTACTTTATGGAGAACCCGGAGCGGGTTTTCACAAAACGACAACTTTATCAAGCAGTGTGGGATGAGGAATTTTATTATGACGGCAACACTGTGATGGTGCATATCAGCCGAATCCGAAGCCGGATTGAGGACGATCCACATAAGCCAAAGTATTTGAAAACCATTCGCGGCATCGGTTATAAGCTACATTATCTAAACGAAACGTCATGAAGAAAAAAATCTCCAATCAATTCTTTGCCCATTATCTGGTTGTACTTTTCCTGGTCTTTTTGGCGACGGTGCTGGCTGTTTTGTTACTGTCATTCGCCAGTCAACTTGCATCAAACACCTTTGCTAAAAACAAATACCCTGCAAGTGCGATTATGCAGGACGATTATAAGCAAATCGATGCCGCTCCGATCGTGCAAAACGGCGGTAGTGTGCAAGTGATTGATAAAGAATATCGGGTAGTGCTCTCGGAAGGCGAGGATGCGATACCTCAAAAACAATTGACCGCCGGTGAGTTTACGAATTTTTTGGTACGGAGCAAAAGCAAGGATACGCCTTTCCACCACGATATTCTGTATAACCCGCAAGGTGAATTCTGGTTGATTGTTACCTTTCCCGCTTCCATACGGATTGATTTTGCCTTCACAATGAACAACAAAGCCGCGAATGGAGATTTCGGAAAAGCCGCACTTATTTTTGGCGCGGTGATTGTCGTGTATCTCCTATTGCTTGCCGCACTTACCGCTATTTATTCAAAAATTACCGCTTCGCAAATTACCGTTCCCCTGCGAAAGCTCTGTGACGGTACAAGGCTTTTACGGGAGGGCGATTATTCCGCGCGGGTGGAATTGCGCCTAAAAAATGAGTTTGCCGAGCTGCAAAATACCTTTAACGACATGGCCGCCCGGATTGAGCGTGAGATTTCCCTGCGCAAGAAATCGGAGGAGGACAGGCGGCGGCTGATTCTAGACATCTCCCACGACCTTAAAAATCCTATGTCCAGCATACAGGGCTATGCGGAGCTTCTTTGTCAAAAATCGGATATGAGCGAGCAGGAACGTGATGGATACCTTCAAATCATTCATCAAAACAGTCAAAGGGCAAACAGGCTGCTCACCGAGCTGTTTGAGCTTTCCCAAATGGATAGCCCGGAGTTTTCCTTAAAGAGGGAAAAGACAGATCTCTGCGAGGCTCTCCGTCAGCTATGCGGCGAGCTTGTGCCACAATTAGAGCGGGCAGGATTTGAATATGAGTTCAATATTCCCGAAGAAAGTGTTTTTGTCCTACTGGACTCAGAGCGTTTCAGTCGTATCATTCAAAATCTTGCAAGCAACACATTGCGCTATAACGGGCAGGGAACAACAGTTACCGTAAGTCTGACTGTGGAAAATAATCAGGCAATGATTGATTTTGGTGACGACGGAATTGGGATTCCCGCACATCTGACACATGATATTTTTAAGCCCTTTGTCCGGGTGGACGATTCCCGCAACTCCGAAACCGGCGGCAGCGGCTTAGGGCTTTCTATAGCGAAAAAAATTGTCGAGGCACATGGTGGTGATTTAACACTATTCAAAGGCAGCGATAAGGGTTGTACTTTCAGGATTACAATCCCCAAGATTTAAGGTAGATTTAAGGTTTGATTCAGCTGTATGACAGGTTCGATTGCTATGATGGCAATGAGCTTGAAATACAGCTGATTTTATATTAGGGGGGTCATTATGGCACTGGAACACAGTTCGGTAATACTTTTAATACTTCTTTCCTTTATGCTGCTATGTTTCCCAAAGCAAAGATGGAAATTTAAAGAGGCATGGAAAATTATTAAGAAAGGTTTTAAAAATCATGATGGAGGATGTGAAAAACGGAACTACTAATCTTGCCGACGAGGAATTGAGAGGTGATGGATGAATGATGCAGCATGAACCGGCACGTTTAGAGATGCTTCTGACCAAGCTCGCCTTTCTGCTTTACGGCAAACCGGTCTACAAGGCATTCGCTGATCGTCTGCCTCTCTATGGTGGGGAGCAGGTGTTGGATTTTGTCTGCGGCATGGGGACGGTTGCATATTACGTCGCGGGGCGGCTGCCCCACGGACATCTGACTTGCTTGGATATTTCCGAGCGATGGCTGAACACTTGTCGCAGAACCTTGCGGAGATATGGGAATGTCTCCTTTCTTCACGCAGAAGCCCTGGGCTTGCCGGAGGATAGCTTTGATATGGTCTACTGCCATTTTGTTTTGCATGATATTTCAGAAGACGATTTAAGAACGGTTATCCTTGCTTTAGTGAAATCCCTAAAATCCGGCGGCTCACTCATTTTCCGCGAACCGCTGGACGAAGCTGAAAGGCTGAATATTATCAAACACCTGATAGAGCAAAACAGGCTATCACTGAAGGATAGCCGCATCACCGATGTGCCGCTGATGGGCAACGCACTTGAAAGTGTATATATCAAAATAAAGGAGGTCTTGTCATGACTCAAGTAATCATATTTCTTATTCTAACCGCTCTGATGGTCATCGCGTTTACTGGGGTGCTGCTCCTGTTAGTCTATCGCCTCATCCCACGGATCCGGAACAAGGCGAATCCGAAGCAGGTCACTCGCTTAAAAAAGATAGCGTTGTTCCTCGCCGTGGTGATGATATTAAACTTAGGATTTGTCACCTTTACGCAATTCGCCGCGTCCACGCCCCCCATTGATGCTGAAGACAGCATTGCAGAACTGACCGAGCTTGAGTTGAACGGCAGGAAGCAATGGATTAGTCTGCGGGGTTGGGACAAGACAAAACCTGTGCTGCTCTTTTTAGCAGGCGGCCCCGGTGGAACGCAAATGGCGGCGGTACGCCATGAACTTGCAGAGTTGGAGAAGTATTTTGTCGTAGTCAACTGGGATCAGCCCGGTTCCGGTAAGTCCTATGATGCCGAAAAGACTGGGAACATCACTGTCGATACTTATATTCAGGACGGTCACACCCTGACCGAATACCTGAAGGAGCGCTTTTCAAAGGAGAAGATCTATCTGATCGGTGAATCCTGGGGAAGTGCATTGGGGATTTTTTTGGTGGACAAATATCCAGAGTCTTATCATGCTTTGATCGGAACAGGGCAGATGATTGATTTTACCGAAACCGAGCGGCTGGATTATGCGAAGGCGATGGAAGTCGCTGAAAATAGCGGAGATACTCCCCTTGTTGAGAGGCTTGTGGCAAATGGTGAGCCGCCATATTACGGCAAGGATGTTACATGGAAAAGTGCGGTGTATTTGAATTATCTCAGTCAATATATGTCAAGCAACCCCAAAATTCACAATCCCGGCTATAACACCTTTCGGGATATCGGTTCTCCTGAATATGGGCTACTTGATAAAATCAACTTTTTCCGCGGTATCGTTAACACATACAATCATGTGTATCAACAACTTTATACCATCGATCTGAGAACGGACTACACAAAGCTGGCTGTTCCGGTCTATTTCTTCTTGGGGCGATACGATATCAATGCACCTACAGTGTTGGTTGAGGAATACGAGCAGGTGCTGGACGCGCCCGACAAAGAAATTGTATGGTTTGAGCATTCCGGTCACAGCCCGTGGATCAACGAACGGGATAGATTTGTAGAGGAGGTATTATCATGCTTTTTAGAAAACTAAGCGCAGGAATTATCCTTGCGGCCATGCTTTTGCTTTCGGCTTGCGCCGTGCCAAACGGCATCATGATCCTTGAGAATCTAAACGGCACGGGCTTCACAATGGACTTGACGCAGTTTAATGCTGAAACCAATTATGAACTGTCCCTCACCGAGGGCGATGTGCTGCAAGTGGAAGTCTCCCGCGATAGCGGTAAGATCGCGCTTACGGTCAGCGGTAAAAACGGAAGCGAACCTTATACGGGTAACAATTTGGCGTCCGGCATATTTACCATTACTGTTTCAGAAACGGATGAGTATGTGTTCCGAATCACCGGTAAAGACGCGACGGGAAAAATTCTTGTCAAGAATTTGGGGAGTGGGGTAAAATAGTATAAGGAGGTGAATCAAATGAATAAAATTATTCCTCACTTATGGTATGACAAAGAAGCAAAGGAAGCAGCTTTGTTTTACATCAGCTTATTTGAAGATTCCCGTCTTTTGGATATAACAGTCTGGGAAGGGACCCCGTCAGGAGATGCGGAAACAGTGAATTTTCAACTGGCCGGTCAGCCTTTCTCTGCAATTAGTGCAGGCCCTTTTTTCAAATTTAACCCATCGATTTCTTTGATGGTTGCCTGTGACTCTGTAGATGAGGTCAATGATAAATGGAAAGCGCTATCAGTTGGGGGCAGTGCATTAATGCCCCTTGGGGAATATCCCTTCAGTAAGTGGTATGGATGGATACAGGATCGTTATGGCCTTTCCTGGCAGTTGATGCTTGTTGACCAAGAACAAGGCGCACAAAAGATTAGTCAGAAAATTACCCCAAATATGCTTTTTTCAAACACTGCCAACGGCAAAGCAGAAGCAGCCGTGAAATATTATACAGAGGTTTTCGAAAATTCAGAAATAGATACCATTAGCAGATATGGCCCCGGGGAAGCCCAGTCAGCTCAAGCGCAAGTAAATTTTGCATCGTTCAAGCTGTGCGGCATAAACTTTTCGGCGATGGATCATGGCTACGATATGGATTTCACCTTTAATGAAGCATTTTCCCTGATGGTGCTTTGTCAAAACCAAAAGGAAATTGATTATTATTGGGAAAAGCTATCAACCGTGCCCGAAGCAGAGCAATGCGGCTGGCTCAAGGATCAATTTGGTGTTTCCTGGCAGATTGTGCCGTCCAACCTTCAAGAACTTTTATCACAAGGTTCAAAAGAAGGAAAGGAGGAAATTTACAAGATATTTCTGAAAATGAAAAAGATTGATATCGCAGCCTTGGAGAAGGTACGTATGGAACTGGATAATAACGGATTACAGTCCAGCACCTTTAGAACAGACAAAACCTGGACAGAGCAGGAAATCAATGAACTATTTCAAAATCTGGCCGGGGGCAGCGGCGGTAGCGTTTTTCGTGCCAAGGGCTTCTTGAACACCCCGTCGGGCAAGGTTAAAGTAAACTATCTCTATGGTCGGGGTGAAATTGAACCCTCTTCCTACGAAGGCCCCGGTATCGTCGTAATTATCGGCAAAGACCTGTCAGAGGGCATGCTGCAACTATTGTTACCAAGCGGTTCAACCGGATCAGCCGGATCCTGCGGTCAAACTCCTTGCAGCAGTCAAAAATCATGCTGGAACAATTGTTTGTTTCAAAGCAGGAAGAATTAATTTTTTAAGAAATTCCGGAACTCCCACTTCTATAAGCGGGAGTTCCATTTATTACATCAAGAAAGGTAGATTCTCCATCTGAAGCCCCGATATTCAGCTTTTGCTGAATGAGTTCATTGTATTCATCATGATTGCATCCTTCATGGTTCGTACATATTGGGCCACATGGGGGACGCATGCTGCACCGTATTTCTCCACAATTTTGACGATGGCGCTGCCTACAATTACCCCATCGGAAAATTCAGCCATCATAGCGGCCTGTTCCGGTGTAGAAATCCCAAAACCAATGGCACAGGGAATATCCTTAGTCTCCTTGACAAGTTTTATCATTTCTGCCACATCGCCGCCGATTTTCTTGCGTACTCCGGTTACTCCTAATGATGATACACAATATACAAATCCTTGTGCTTCACCGGCAATCATGCGAATACGTTCCCTGGATGTAGGCGCAATCATGGAAATCAAATGAACATTATGTTTTATGGCCCAAGGCTCCAGTTCACCTTTTTCTTCATAAGGGACATCCGGAACAATGACGGCGTCGACGCCCACCTCCTGACAATTCCTCATAAATCTTTCCGTCCCATAAACAACAATGGGATTGACATAAGTCATAAAAGCGATGGGCACAGAACATGATCTTCGGATGCGGTTCAGCATGACAAATATTTTATCTGTTGTTGTTCCGCTCTCCAGGGCACGTTGATCAGCAGCCTGGATGACCGCTCCTTCGGCAACAGGATCAGAAAAAGGAATACCCAGCTCTATTAAATCTGCTCCCGCCGCTGCCATCTGATACACTAATTCTTCAGTTACCTCCAAATCGGGATCACCTGCCGTGATAAAAGGAATAAATGACTTACCGTTTGCAAAAACCTGGGCTAATTTATTCATAGATATTCACCCCCTGATAACGTGCTATCGCCGCAACGTCTTTATCGCCTCTTCCGGAAAGGCAGATCACCATCACTTGATCAGGACTCATCTGGGGTGCTAGTTTTTGAGCATAGGCAACTGCATGGGCGCTCTCAATGGCCGGGATAATCCCTTCGGTAAGGGCAAGATAGCGGAATGCCTCTACCGCTTCATCATCTGTCACCGGCACATATTCTGCCCGGCCCGTATCATAGAGAGCCGCATGCTCCGGTCCGATGCCGGGATAATCCAAGCCCGCCGAGATGGAATAAACCGGTGCAATCTGACCGTATTGATCCTGACAGAAGTAAGATTTCATTCCATGGAAAATGCCCACGGTGCCCTTTGCAATGGTTGCAGCCGTCTTATCGGTATCAATGCCGTGTCCGGCAGCCTCGCAGCCAATCAGGCGGACATTTTCATCATTAATAAAATTATAGAATAGTCCCATGGCATTACTCCCGCCCCAACACAGGCGAGGAGCACATCCGGAAGCCGCCCTTCCTTTTCTATGATCTGCCTTTTAACTTCACGGCCAATGATACTTTGAAAATCCCGAACTATGGTGGGGAAGGGATGTGGACCCATGACCGACCCCAGCACATAGTGGGTATCCTTTACCCGCTCGGTCCATTCCCGCATCGTTTCATTGACCGCATCCTTTAAGGTTTGGGTGCCGCTTTGCACCACATGTACCTTGGCACCTAATAGTTCCATACGGAAAACATTGAGGATCTGCCGGTCTGCATCTTCTTTGCCCATGAATATTTCGCATTTCATACCCATGATTGCCGCAGCGGTTGCAGTGGCAACACCATGCTGTCCCGCCCCGGTCTCGGCGATGACCCGGGTTTTACCCATGCGTTTCGCGAGAAGTACCTGGCCCAGCACATTGTTGATTTTATGGGATCCGGTATGATTAAGATCCTCCCGTTTAAGATAGATTTTGGGGCCGCCTAAATCCTCCGTCATCCTTTCTGCATAAAAAAGCAATGATGGCCGTCCGGCATAATTATTCAGCAGTTCCGTAAGTTCCCCGATAAATTCCGGATCATCCTTATACTGACGATATGACTCTTCCAGCTCAATTACGGCATTCATCAGGGTTTCCGGAATGTATTGTCCGCCGTGGATGCCAAATCTTCCTTTTGACATGTTAGTCAACTCCTTTTTCTAAAAAATCCAAGGAAATAAAGAAATAGACAAATCGAGAAAATTTAAATATATATCCTTTCTAAAATACAAAAAAGCCTTCATCCCTAAAAATAGGGACAAAAGCTTTAGCTTCTGTGGTACCACCCAAATTGACGATAAATCGCCCACTCATTTTTGCATACAATCATATGCACCCAGCTGATAACGGGCAGGGCCCCCGTAAACGCCTACTTTTATAATTTCGGGCTTCCCTCACAAGTCCATTCAGAATAATTTTAGCAACCACATTCTCACCGGCTAGTGGCTCTCTGAGTGCATTTTATCATTCCTACTATTCTTGTTCATAGGTTTAATGGGATTTTTAAGTTAAGTAGAACAATATCATTAAGCTTCCATCTTGTCAAGAGGAAATTTGGTAAATTCGGTAACGGTAAATTCGGGGAGGGTTCCTGAATTAATTGAAAATGATAGCTAAAAATTCCTATTGCCAAGAATTAATTTTAATGATAGTATGATAACAATTTTTTAAAGATTTTTAAAATTAAATGTAAAAAGTAATGACGGAGACAAGTAGGTTAATGCAGCGCTTTGACAGGGAAAGGATGCCGGGGACTGAAAGCATCTTAAAGATAAGCATTTACTGAAATTCCCTCCTGAACTGCACAGTGAAGCTCTAAATATCTATTTAGGGTTATAGTTGTTGTCGGGTTTTCCCGTTATAGAAAAAGGGTATCGGGTCGCAGCACTCTGTATTACTCCTTACTTAAAAACAACCTCAAGTGGTGATAGGCTTTTGTCTTGCGGACAGAAGTTTTTTTACTTTTTTGGGGTTAGCTTTTTGGTTGGTTATTGCGTTGCAGTAGTGAGGCTGTGATTCCTGTACTTTGATGAGTGGGTTTTTAACCAATTTGGGTGGTACCGCGGTGCACTTTTCCGTCCCTTTAGACGAAGAGGTGCTTTTTTTATGGTAAATTTTAGCTAATAGGCATATTGGCTAATTGATTAATTTGGCTGCTGTTTTTGAATATTATTTGAGTATTAAACGGTGTTAATTTTTTATCTGAAAAATGAGGGGGCAATTAAAAATGAAAAAAATTATCTGGATCATTAGCTTGATTATGATATTATCTCTTACAATTGCAGGATGCGGGAATAACAACGAACAGTCTCAGGGAACCGGCAACGAGAAAGAAAGTGCAGATAAGAATATAAAATTAGGTATCATCCAAATCTCGGAACATGCGGCGCTGGATGCCTCCCGTAAGGGTTTTTTGGATGTTTTAGCGGAAAACGGATATAAAGACGGTGAAAATCTTACCGTCGACTATCATAATGCCCAGGGAGATCAGTCTAATCTCCAAACCATAGCCAACAAGTTTGTTGCAGACCGGGTAGATATGGTTTTGGCGATCGCAACTCCATCCGCTATTGCCATGGCCGGTGCCACGGAGGATATTCCCATTTTAATCACCGCTGTCACCGACCCGGTAACGGCAAAATTGGTAGACAGTAATGAAAAACCGGGAGGAAATGTGACCGGTACCACTGATTTGGCTCCAGCCAAAGATCAGTTTGAGCTCCTTAAGAAAATTGTACCGGATGCCAAAAAGATTGGTGTCATCTATAATTCCAGTGAAGTAAATTCTCAGGTGCAGGTTGAAATGGTGAAGGAAGCTGCTAAAGACATGGATTTGGAAATCGTGGAGGCCACTATTTCCAACAGTGCGGAGGTTATGCAGGCCGCTCAATCATTGGTGGGAAAAGTTGATGCCATATATGCACCTTCCGACAATAATGTGGCGTCTTCCATGCCCAGTGTCGTTTCTGTAGCAGAAAAAAATCAAATCCCTTTCTTTGTCAGTGTAGAAGATATGGTGGATGATGGTGCCCTGGGGGCGATGGGTATTGATTATTATGAACTGGGCCGTATGACCGGTGCCATGGCAATAAAAGTTATTAATGGTGAGAATACGGCGGAGATGCCCATCGAAGGCCTCCCGGATTTTAAAATTATTATCAACAAGGGTGCGGCAGAAAGGATGGGCGTGACCGTTCCTCAGGAAGTTTTGAATCAAGCCGAAAGGATTATTGATTAAAATCAATTATTAAGATCTATTATTAAGATAAGGATTACTGAAAATGTATCTTAGTATTTTTTTGGGGACAGTAGAACAAGGGCTGCTCTGGTCGCTGATGGTTTTAGGTATTTATATGACTTACCGGGTACTGGACTATGCCGATTTAACAGTAGAAGGCAGTTTCACCTTGGGCGCAGCCATGGCTGCCAGACTAATTTTTGACGGTTATGATCCGGTTCTTGCCACTTTGTTAGCCATCTTCAGCGGTGCCATTGCCGGGGTGATTACCGGAATTCTTCATACCCAGTTTCGTATTGCCCCGCTCCTTTCCGGTATTCTCAGTATGATTGCCCTTTACTCCATTAATCTGCGCATCATAGGGAAGGCGAATATTTCCCTTTTACGTCTGGATACGGTGATCAGTAAGATCACGGCAATGGGGGTACCGGAAGATTGGTCCGTGCTGGTCATGGGTATTTTCGTTGCCGCAGCGGTAGTGGTAATTTTATGGTTGTTTCTCAATACAGAAATAGGTCTTGCCATGCGAGCCACCGGTGATAATCCCCAAATGATCAGAAGCCTGGGCGCAAATACCAATGTCATGAAAATTATCGGCCTCAGCCTTAGCAATGCCCTGGTGGCTTTATCCGGTGCTTTGGTAGCTCAATATCAGAATTTCGCTGATGTGGGTATGGGAATCGGGACGATTGTCGTTGGTCTGGCTTCGGTTATTATCGGTGAGGTGCTCTTTGGGACAAAAAGCGTCATACGTACTTTAATTGCCGTGGTCTTAGGTTCCCTTGTCTATCGTATGGTGGTGGCCGGGGTATTGCAGATGGGCTTGAACCCAAATGATCTTCGGCTTTTAACCGCATTAATCGTAACCCTGGCTTTGGCTTCACCTATTTTAAAAGAAAAGATACGGAATTTGCTCGCCTCCAAAAGGAGTGAAGATAATGCTTAAGTTAAAAAATATTTATAAAACCTTCAATGCCGGAAGTGTCAATGAAAAACCTGCTTTAAACGGAGTAGATTTACATTTGGAACCAGGGGATTTTGTCACGGTGATCGGAGGAAACGGGGCAGGAAAATCCACTCTTTTAAATATTATTGCCGGGTTTTTCCTGTAGACCGAGGGAACATTACCTTGGATGGCGTAACCATCAATAAATGCAGGGAACATGAAAGGGCGAAATTTATCAGCCGGGTTTTTCAGGATCCGATGTTGGGCACGGCCGCTTCCATGACCATCGAAGAGAATCTTTCCATGGCCTTCCGTCGAGGAAAGAAGAGAAGTCTCAGATGGGGCATTGCCAAAAAAGAATTGGATCTTTACCGTGACCATCTGGCTCAGCTGGAACTGGGCTTGGAAAACCGGTTAAAGGCCAAGGTGGGGTTGTTGTCGGGTGGGCAGCGTCAGGCACTGACATTATTAATGGCCACCATCATTAGCCCCAAGCTGCTTCTGTTGGATGAACACTCGGCAGCCCTTGACCCCAAAACTGCGGGAAAGGTTTTGGAGTTGACAGAAAAAATCATTAATACCCATGACCTGACAACTCTTATGGTCACTCATAACATGCGAGATGCCCTGAAATACGGAAATCGTACCATTATGATGCATGAAGGAAGGATTATCCTTGACCTGAAAGCCAAGGAAAAGCAAAATACCAGTGTGGATGACTTATTGAAAATGTTTGAACGGGCAAGCGGAGATTCCATCAATAACGACCGCATGCTTCTCGCCTAAGTAGGCCTAAGTAAATCGAAAAAACCCCCAAGCTTCGGCATGGGGGTTTTATTTTTAGCCAATATCATTGCGGACATAGCAGGCAGCATACAAAATGCTATTTAATGAAGGGTAGGATTAATCGTCTGCACTGTTTCCGGCCGTTTAAGGGCATGTTGGGTATTTTTGATGACCTTTAGGGTGTCATGAAGCTGTTCCTGGGCCTCTTGCAGCTTGAATCGATCATCGGCACTAGCCTTGCCCAAAACGGTTTGCATCGTCCAGGTCTGCCTTTGAGCATTTGCTACCTCTTGTTCAGCCTGTTGCATTTCCTCGGGAAAAGGGCTATTATGAGCAGTGAGGAAGGTTTGTCGGGCTTTCTCTGCGGCTTCTAGAGTCCGCTGTAATTCTTGGTTTTGATATTCCATTTAAATATACACACCTCCAGACAAGTTAATAAAAATAATTCTTGCACTAATAACTAATTTGTGTGGAGACGAAATTTATTATACTGGCATTTTAACCCTTCGGGATGGAAGAAGTATTAGCAATAGTTTCATTAATGGCACTGATTGCATTAATTGGTAATAATGGCAATAAGGAGGCAATATGACAAATATGGTAAAAATTGATATCATCTCCGGCTTTCTGGGAGCAGGCAAGACGACCCTGATTAACAAGTTGCTCCAGGAAGCATATATTGGTGAGAAAATCGCTCTTTTGGAAAACGAATTTGGCGAAATCGCGATCGACAGCGATCTTTTTGCCGACTACGATATTAAGGTGAAGGAAATCGCAAACGGCTGTATTTGCTGCACCCTGCAAGGCGACTTCATTAAAGGGATCCATGAGCTGGTGAGGGAATATGCACCTGACCGCATCATCATTGAGCCCACCGGCATCAGTCATCTTAAGGATACGATATACGCTTGCAACGAAGCAGCCCGGGATGCAGATATTCAGTTAAACTGTATTATCACAGTGGTAGACGCGGCCATGTTCCCGGTTTTTATGGATGTGAGCGGAGAATTTTACCGCCAACAGGTGGTTGACGGACGAACCATTGTCCTAAGTGCCGTCCAAAACCTGGAAGAGAATGACGACCTGGATGAAATCATTTCCGGCATCAGGGCACTAAATCCGACAGCACCGATCATTGCCGAACCCTATGATGAGATAGATGGGCTGGAGCTTTTGCAGATGGCGGAGGAATCGGGGATGCTGAAGGAATGCCGGCACGATCATGAACATAATCACGATCACGATCACAACTGTGACGGTGATCACGACCAGGATAATAACCAGGATCATCTTCAACCCCGGCAGGATAATGAGGGCTTCCGCTCCTGCTCCTTTAGGACAGACAAAGTCTGGACTGAGGCGGAAATCAGTGAGCTTTTCCAAAAGCTGACCGAAAGCAGCAGCGGATTGATTTTTCGTGCCAAGGGCTTTTTGAACACCGAGTCGGGCATGGTTAAGGTAAATTTCGTCTATGGCCGGGGTGAAATCATACCCTCTACCTACACAGGTCCCGGCAAGTTCGTGATTATCGGTAAAGATCTGGCAGAAACCACTTTGGAAAAATTGTTTCCTGGAAACAGCGCTGATCAAAAACTATTTAATGTAAGGACGATAAGAAGCTGAAAAAAAAGGCAGTAAGACTCCCCCAAAAAATTATGAGAACATAGAACTGGCATGATTGCTACTCTGAATCTTTACATTAATATCTTTTCCATATATAATGATCTTGTAGGATGGTTGATTAGTAGTTAGTGGTTAGTGGTTAGTGGTTAGTAGTTAGTTGGTCAGTTGGACGGTTGGTCGGTTGTATTAATAGTAAATGGTTTAACAGTAGAACGGTAGGATGGTAGAAAGGGGCAATTTCTTTTATGAAATTATGCACTTCTATCTGGAGTGCTTTTTTTATTTCTCTTATTTCTTCCTCTTACCAAACAACAAATAAAAAGGTGGTGTCTTTCATGGGTTTTAAATGTATCAGGCCTATCCCTACACCGGATGAAGTCAAAGAAGAGTTGCCACTCAGCAGTTCAGCCCTGGAAACAAAAGAGAAGCGGGACCGGTGCATTCGGGAGGTCTTTGAAAATAAGTCTGATAAAAAGATTATCATCATTGGACCGTGTTCTGCGGACAATGAAGATTCCGTCATGGATTATATGGTTCGTTTAGCGGCACTTGCTGATCAGGTATCAGACAAACTGATTCTGATACCGCGCATTTATACCAACAAACCGCGCACAACGGGGGAGGGGTACAAAGGCATGCTTCATCAGCCGGATATCTGTGACGAACCGAACATGCATAAAGGTATTTACAGCATCAGAAAGCTGCATAAGAGGCTGATCGAAGAAACCGGATTGACTGCTGCTGATGAAATGCTTTACCCGGAAAACTGCAGATATTTAGATGATATTCTGGCCTACCATGCTGTGGGTGCCCGTTCCGTGGAAAACCAGGAGCACCGCCTCATTGCCAGCGGCATTAATGAGCCCATCGGGATGAAGAACCCCACCAGCGGGGATTTGAATGTGATGCTGAATTCCATTAAGGCTGCCCAATTACCTCATCGCTTCATTTTAAATGGCTTTGAAGTACAGACTGACGGCAATCCCTTGGCTCATGCCATCCTAAGGGGAGCTATCAATCATTATGGCACGAACATACCAAATTACCATTACGAAGACCTGGTTAAGCTGTCCGAAAGGTATTTAGCAGGCGGACAAAAAAATCCGGCCGTGATTGTGGACAGTAATCATGCCAACTCTATGAAAAATTGGCAGGAGCAGCCCAGAATCGCCAAAGAAGTCATGCATCATGCCAGGAGCTCGGAAACAGTCAACCGCATGGTTAAAGGCTTAATGATTGAAAGTTATCTGATGGACGGCGCTCAACCGGAAACAGGGACAAACTACGGCCAGTCAATTACGGACGGTTGCCTTGGCTGGGAGAAAACAGAACGATTGGTCCTGGAGCTTGCCGATATGGTGCGATAAGTGCGAAAAAATAAAAAAATCCACATCCTCTTAGAGGGACGTGGATTTTTTTATCAAACCTCTTGTGCCCTTGTCCAGCTTTAAAGTTTTATACTTTTTGCCCGTTAACAAAAACATTACCGCTTGGGTCTGCACTAATATCCAAATAATCTCCGTCAAGATCAAGAGCGACTAAAAGAGTATGAACAGCACTTGCCGCGGCTCCCTCAGCAAAAGCGGGGGATATTATTTTATCAACCCTTACTTACCGGGGGCTGATACTTAATTCCCTATAAAAATTAAAAACTTTACGAATGTCCTTCATTAACGAGAATATACTATAATGATGGGAGGGGATTAAAATAAATCAATGGCTCAAAAGTTTAAAAACGGATACACCTCAAGAGGGCTTTGAATTAGCGATCAAACTTTCACAAAAAGGTGTGGAGTATACACAACCCTCTGAGGAAATACGGAAAAAATTACGTCCAAAATATTCAAAGAACGCAGATAGTCTGATATTGGCGTCACAAGTAGTTGCGATAAACTTTCAAACAGTGGCTGCAGCTAATAACTACTGGAGAGATAGTTATAAAGCATAAGGGGTAATTGGCTTAGGGCTTCACTTTTACGCAAAGCCACTTATTTCTGCATATTAGCTGCAACATCTTGTCCTAACCAAATCCAGATGGAGAAGGTTTTTAAACTGAAGAAAAAATAAAAATATGATAAAACCCATGAAAATGGCTTGGTTAAGCCCTTCTCAAGGGTTTTTTTAACATAGCTTAGGTAAGTATCTTTCATGAAATAGGAGTCAACAATCCTGGGAATAATTCGAAAAATAAAATTGCAGGATTTTCTCAATGATTAAAGAAATGATATCGATATGAAATTCTGATAGAAATTCAATTTGACGGAGGAAAAGCAACAATGAATAAAACCAGAATCCTGGCCTGCCGAACAATGGAAGATGAGATCATGGAGATTTTGCCACAGGACATTGATTCCGAGTTTCTAGAGTACGGGCTGCACAACACTCCGGATAAGCTGCGCCTGGAACTGCAGCAAAAGATAGACGCATCCGAAAACTATGATCATTTGCTTTTTGGTTATGGCCTGTGCTCAAATGGGGTAGTAGGGCTGAAGACAGACAGGCATACTTTTGTGGTGCCACGGGTGCATGATTGCATTAGTCTATTAATAGGCTCAAAAAAGCAGTATGATATAGAGTTTGATCAATATCCTGCTACTTATTATCTCAGCAGAGGCTGGATCAAGCAAGAAGGGGATCCCTTATCCAGTTATTATAAATATCGGGATCAATACGGTGAAGAGAACGCCCTTTGGCTGATAGGGGAGGAGTACAAGAATTATCAACGGGTGGTGTATATTCATACGGTGGGAGACTCTGCAGAGTATGTGAAATACAGTCAGGAAGTGGCGGATTTTCTTAAAGTAATACATGTTGAGATGCAGGGATCCCTCAGCTATTTTGAGAAATTACTAAACCAGGAGTGGGAGGAGGAGTTTCTCGTAATACCTCCCGGAAAAACAGTTACAACAAATAGTTTTTTATGATGCATTTTGGAATATGAATTAACTTCGCAAAATCAGTGCTTAAAAAGCAATTCTCAGGAACTATATTACCTGCGGTTATAACTATATCATACCAGGAGATGGAAGCATTGGCAGAGATCAATTCCATTAAAGAATTACGAGAGCAACTCCAAAGGGCAATGAGCCTTTCTAAATGCAGGAAGTGCGGATGCATGGAGGAGACTTTAAAAACATTGAAGATAGAACTCTCAAAATCCAAAAAAGACCAAGATAATTTCCCTGATTTATTCGAGCCATTATCGGCGTTATTGAATGAGGTAGAAAATGCACTTAATAAAATGGATCCCATTGAATATACCTGACTGGGATGTAAACAATGCTGGTCAGCAGAAATTACGAATACTTTTACAGAAACCTTTCCCAGGTTAAATGGAATACATTCCATAGAAACTATTCTCGGTAACAGCAGTGATTCCGGCTGTCTTCCTGCAATTGGCGAGTATCACCTGTTATCAATAGGCAAAAATTATCCGGTGGCCATATCCACCTTGGGCAATTCAGAGCTTGCTGATAAAATTTCGGAGTTAAAATCAAATGGCTTAAGTATTGTGGGTAAAACAGAAACCGAAAACATCGGTGTCGAAAAGATAATCAAAAATATCCTGGCAGTACCTTCGATTAAATATCTGATGTTATGCGGTGCAGATTCTGAGGGGCACTACAGCGGCAACACGTTGCTGTCTCTTTGGGAAAACGGCGTTGATCATAAAATGCGCGTTATTGCTTCAAAAGGGAAAAATCCTGTTTTATCAAATTCGTCACCGCAGGAAGTAGATGTTTTTCGCAATCAGATAGAAGTTATTGATATGATTGGCTGTGAGGATTTAAGCAAAATTTTAGAGAGCTTAGGAGAGCTGTCCGAAAAGGCTGAAAATAGCTGTAATTCTAATAGCAATTCTATTGATAACTGTACATTAGAAAATGAAGAAACTGAAAAACCGTTAATCCTATCCTTTGATACAGTTAAAACGGTTAAAACATTTGATACCGTTGAAACAATTGAGGCTGAGGAAAAAGACCCCAATAAAGTAAAATTAGATAAAGCCGGATATTTCGTGATAGTTCCAAAAGCTGATAGCAACATGATTTTTGTGGAACATTATAGCTACAGTAATCAATTGCTTCGTATTATTAAAGGGAATGATTCAAGAAATATCTATTGGACTGTCATCGAAAATGGTTGGATTACAGAGCTTAGCCACGCCGCTTATCTTGGGAAAGAGCTTGCTATAGCCGAAATGTCAATGGAGCAAGGATTTAAGTATGTTCAGGACAAGGCTTGAAATAATTTAACACATGACAGGAAAATAAAGACATAAAGCAGGATCCCGGATGAATATGATATGGAAAAAAGCTAGGGAGACTGCAATGTCTAAAAAGAAAAAGTTTTTCATTTCTTTTTTAATTATGCTCATGATTCTTATTTGTGTATTCTGTATAATACTGGATTTCTACCGGTTTTCAAGTTTACCTCATGATCAAGAACTGTTTTCCAGCTACCTGATAAAGCGCATGATTGTCTTATTGTCAGTAGTTATTGTATTTGCTGCTGGGAAAGATAGTTATCACCCTAAGGATTATCAAAAGATGAAGATCATTTTTTTAGTTATCGGTCTTGGGGAAACAGCTTTTCTTCTGGAAAATACGATTAGTGCCGTTCTTTTGTTTTTCATATGTCACTTTTTACTAATTCTAAGAAACGGTAAAGGGCTGAAAAACAAACTCATTAATGCAGATGCAAGGGTAAAAACCAAACTAAGGCTTTCAGCATTATGTATTGGAATAATTTCTATTGTATTGATAACATTGTTTTACACGTGCTTGCCTCTTAAATCTAATAGTTTACCGGTAATTTCTTATATTTATTTAATCATTTTAAGTATCTCATTTTGGGTTGGGTTAGCTGCGTATTTATTGAATTTATTTCCCCTCATCAACGCACAAATGATTGCCGTAGGAACAGCGTGTTTCTACTGTTGTGACTTATTAGTAGGTATTGATATTTTTATTCATAGTTCATATGCAGGGTTACTTATTAGTAGTGCTGTTTGGGTTTTTTATACGCCGGCGCTTCTTTTCCTTGCTTTAAGCTGTTATAAATTCACGAAATTTTGTTGATTTTTCTACAAATGCTAAGTTCCTGATTGGTTCAACAAACTATCAGTATGGCATGAAGAAAACCACTGCTGATAGGAGTTTCATTTTATGATGGAATTGGCAACATGTACCAATATCACTGCGCCCATAACCAAAATCACCACCCAGGTTCCCATGTAAGCCAGGCGAAAGTATTTTCTCGCCCCCAGGGTTATGACAATCAAGAAAAGAAGCAACATGCCCATTTTAACAAGGACAGTTGGGACAAGGCCAAATCCAAAAACCCAGCGCATGATGGGATTAAGCTCCATCTCCAACCCGTATTTGCTAATTAATTGCCAGGACGCCAGCAAATCAATGATGTTTAGGATGGCAACAATAATCAGAAGAATATTTAGCTTACTCCTCGAAGACAGCATGATATTTTCTTCCCTTCAAAAATTTGTTTATCCTATTATTACCGATTATTATGCATTAAAATGCGTTAGATCAGTGAGTGGTTCTCTTAAGAACAGAGCGAAATCCAAAGATTAGCGATAATAAGAAAGATAATAAAAAATAATAGAGAGAGGAACGACCATGAATTTTAAAGATAAAGCTGTCATTGTCACTGGTGCCGGAAAAGGTATCGGTAAATGTATTGCACAAAGCTATGCTGCGGAAGGTGCCAAGGTAATCATAGCAGAAAAGAATCCGGAATGGGGATTGGAAACGGAAAAATCAATTTTAGCTGCTGGCGGGAAAGCAACCTATATTCAAACTGATGTATCTCATTCAATGGATATTGAAAAGCTAATACAGAAGACAACAGAGAGACATGGTTCAATTGATATTTTGATCAACAATGCGGGGGTTTCAAAATGGAAGTCCCCTTATCAGTTGACTGTGGAGGAATGGGATGAAATCATCAATATCAACCTGCGTAGCGTATTTCTGTGTTCCAGAGAAGCGGCTAAAATTATGCGAAGTCATGGTGGTGGCTCTATTGTTAATATGGCATCTACCAGGGCATTAATGTCAGAGCCGGATACTGAAGCCTATGCTGCCTCAAAGGGTGGGATCATCGCTTTAACCCATGCCTTGGCAGCATCCTTTTCAGCGGATCATATTCGGGTAAACTGTATTAGCCCGGGCTGGATTGAGACAGGTGACTATCATGGGTTAAGAGCTATTGACCATGATCAGCATTTTTCCGGAAGGGTGGGCACTCCTAAGGATATTGCCAGGGCTTGTTTGTATTTAACCGGTGCCGGAAATGAATTTATTAATGGTAGCAATATCGTCATAGATGGCGGCATGACCCGGAAAATGATCTATGAACCATAACCATAAATCAGCCGGATATCAAAAAAAGCCTCACAATCACTTGTGAGACTTGAATTTGTTTAGTTGGCAGGGGCAGAAGGACTTGAACCCTCAACCAATGGATTTGGAGTCCACTACTCTACCAATTGAGCTATACCCCTGCGCTGACAAACTCTATTATATAAATAATCAGGCAGGAAGTCAACTATAAAAATAAAATATTTGTAGTTATTCTGTGATAATGTTACATAATGTTACAGGTCGGAGGTAGACATATGCCTAATTTGTAGTAGATCAAGCATATTGGGCATTAATTTGCTTCTATGAAAGATAAATATCGAAATCCTAGGTGGAATCCCATGAAAACAATTCCCTCTGAAGGCACCTTTTGGTGCCTTTTCCCATTCTTTATAGTTCACAGTTTCTTCACAATTTAGGCAAAAAAACTTCAAGATTCTGTTGTATACTATGAAAAATTAAAGAAAGGGTTGTTGCTATGGGAAAGAATAAAAATATTGTTCTGGCTGGGGTTGCTCTGATTGTAATTATCATTGCTGTTTATACTTCTGTTCTTCCGAAGGATCACCAGGAAAATTATGGGGCACAGCCTAAAACTGCAACTATGAACGCAATCAGCGAAAAGGGAGATTTAGTTATTCCTGTAGCTGATATTACAGAAAAAGCATCATTTTATGCTTATAATGGGCAGGAAAACCAGATGGAGATTATTGCAGTAAAGGCATCTGACGGAACAATACGCACCGCCTTCAACACCTGTCAGGTCTGTTATAGTTCGGGAAGAGGTTATTATGTACAGGAAGGTAATATGTTAGTATGCCAAAATTGCGGCAATCAATTTCATATGGATGATGTCCAGGTTACCAAAGGCGGATGTAATCCCATACCTATCGATGCTGAGCAAAAAGTGGTTACCGATACATCCATTACGATTACCAAGGACTTTTTAACACAGGCAGAAGAAATTTTTGCTAATTGGAAGATTTAGTCTGGTGGTGAAAAATGCAACAGTCCGCAGTCCAAAAAACTATAATGCTAGAGGGGCTTTCCTGTCCCGCCTGTGAACAGAAAATAGAGAAAAGTCTTAAAAAGCTTGATGGTGTTATCGAGGTCAGAGTTGATTATGTACACTCAACCGCGGTAGTCCGTTACAAACCAGGGCAGATTTCTCTTGACACCATACAAGAAGCCATTGAAAATGCCGGTTATCCTGTCCTTCACCTGGATACTACAGTGTCACCCGCTCAGGAACAGTCCTCCTACTCATCGATGTTTTTTATCGGCTTAATAATTGTGGGACTTTATATCATTATCAACAATACTGTTGGGTTTAACTTTTTTCCCCAGGTGAGTTCAAACATGGGATACAGTTTGCTCTTTATTGCAGGGCTTTTTACCTCCTTCCACTGCATTGCCATGTGCGGCGGTATTAATTTGTCTCAGTGCATCGGTGACGGTAAATGTGAGAACAGGGCTATCTATCATAAGTTCAAACCCAGTTTACTGTACAATCTTGGCCGGGTTAGCTCCTACACCATATTAGGAGGCATTGTTGGGGCATTGGGTTCTCTTTTCACTCTTTCCCTGCAAGGAAAAGCATTTATTTCTGTTATTGCCGGGGCTTTTATGGTCATAATGGGACTGAATATGTCGGGCATCCTGCCGCCTCTGCGCAGGCTAATGCCTCGACTCCCCCAAAGCTTAACGGTTAAGTTAGAAAGTGGGAAACAAGGAAAAACCCCGTTTGTTGTAGGGGTTCTTAATGGTTTTATGCCTTGTGGTCCTTTGCAGGCTATGCAACTGCATGCCCTGGGCACCGGAAGCTTCTGGGCGGGTGCCTTTTCAATGTTTTTATTCAGTCTGGGTACTGTGCCGCTGATGTTCGCTTTCGGCGCTTTCAGCTCACTTCTCAGTTCCCGTTTTACTAAGGAAATGATGAAGGTCAGTGCTCTGCTGGTCATTATTCTTGGTATGATCATGGGAAACCGTGGCTTTTTGTTGTCCGGAATCACCGTAAGTGACGCGCTCCTTTCACCTTTGGGGATCAGCCAGACTCAGAACAACAAGGCCCAGCGTGCTGTAATAAAAGATGGTTATCAGAATGTCACCACCCAGCTTGAATCCGGCCGATATCAGCCCTTAATCCTATACGCCGGTGTTCCTGTGAAATGGACAATTGTTGCCGAAAAAGAAAACTTAAACGGCTGTAATAATGAAATCATTATTCCGGACTATCAGCTACAGCAAAAGCTGTCAGTGGGAGAGAACGTGATCGAATTTACCCCAAAAAGACCTGGAATAATCACGTATACCTGCTGGATGGGGATGATCAGCAGTAAAATGACCATTGAGTAAAGTATAATCGAAAAAAAATAATCATGGTCTGGAAATAGAAAGTAATAATCATATGGGTAAAAAATTTAAAAATTGATCATTACGATAAGATGCACACTAATAAGATGGTATTTGAAAAGGGCTGTTGCAATCGAACGATTTAAGTTCATTATGCAACAGCCCTCTATTTTTATTATTTCTGAAATAATAATGTAGACAAGTTCCTTTCCCCTGTATCCGAGAACAGCACCACAATGGTTTTACCGGCATTTTTCGGTCTTTGAGCTACCTGTGTTGCAGCAAAAGCTACCGCTCCTGATGAGATTCCCACCAGCAGACCTTCTGATTTTGACAAGGCTCGGGCTGATTCGAAGGCTTCTTTATTTTTCTCTTTAAAAACCTCATCAATTATATCTGTATTTAAAACATCTGGAACAAATCCAGCACCTTGTCATCTGGACATGCCTTCTCTATTGATATTTATGGAAATTCTAATATAATGTAAATCAGGAATCCATAGCAAAGTATGATAATATTATATAGTTTCCTGGAAAAATATAGGAAGGAGCAATATATGACATGACAGGGAAGCGTATTTTGGTGGTTGATGATGAGCCTAAGATGCGGGAATTGATCTCCTTATATCTTAAAAAAGAGAATTTTCAGGTAGTCACAGCCGGAGACGGACTTCAGGCTTTAGAGGAACTGGAGAAAGGAGATAACTTTAGTTTGTTTATCATCGATGTCATGATGCCAAACATGGATGGCTTTACTTTATGTAAGGAAATCAGGCGTATTTCCCAAAAACCTGTGATCTTCCTCACCGCCCGTGGAGAGGAATACGAGCGCTTAATGGGATTTGAGATTGGCGCCGATGATTATATTGTGAAGCCTTTCAGTCCCAGAGAGATGGTGGCCAGAGTGAAAGCAGTTTTGAAACGAACAGAGACAGCTTTGGAAACGGCAGGAAAACAAACATACGGTGATTTAACAATAGATGTAGAAGGCAGAGAAGTAAAAATTGAGCATGACACCCTGAGCTTAACGCCCAAAGAATTCGATTTGTTAGTCTATCTGGTAAAAAATCCTGGTAAGGTTTTGTCCCGGGAGCAAATTATGAATCATGTTTGGGATTATGAATACTATGGCGACCAAAGAACCGTTGATACCCATATTAAAAAACTACGGGAAAAACTGGGGGAAAAAACGGAAAAGTATATTAAAACTGTATGGGGTGTAGGCTACAAATTTGAGTTAGAATAAAAATGACGTATCAATAACCGTTTTAAGCAAGGATTTGCCGGCAAAAAATATTCCACTACAACGCCTGAAACCTTGGTCATTTAAGCCAATTTCAAAATAAATCAAAGAACAGCCATCCCCAGGAGGGTGGCTGACTTTTTAGTAACTATCCCGTAGAGGTTTTCGTTATTTTCATGATTTTTTTTAAAAAATATTTTGCCTACCTCCCCAAAATATTTGACCGACTACGAATAATTAGGTACAAGCGGAACTTAATAAACTTTTCGCTTACAAACATCAACAGGAGGATTAAATAATGGTAAAAAAACGAATTATTGGTACTATTGTAACAGCAGCACTGGGATTATCTTTAGTGGGGGCAGCCAATGCAGATACCGTGGATAATCTTATGTCTCCGAAGGGTATGGATGGTCAGCAGGCAAAAGCAAACATAACCCAGCAGGAAATGATCGCTAAAGAGCAAAAAATGCCGTACTTAACAATGGATAAAGCGGAAACACGAAAAGAAATAACGGTTGTAACCAAGGATACGAAAGATACAAATGATACTAAGGATACTAAGGATACAAAAGACACTGAGAATAACAAAAAAGAAAAACAAGATGCCGTGCGTATATATCCCAATCAAATGACCCAAATGCCGGAATCAATGGTTGAGTTCCATGAAAAAAATTATGATGAGATGGTAGATATGCATGAAAGCATGCAAGATGTTCCGATGCACGGGGACATGGGGCAAATGAGCCGTCAAATGCATAACGGTGGTATGCATGGCATGATGGGAAAATAATGATTTAAAATTCTGCAAGGTATGGTTTCTTTTTAAATTTTCACATATGTAACAATGCGTATATATTAAGCCGATTAATTTAATATATACGCAGTTCTTTTTTTCTTTATTTTATTTTGGTTTAGCTAAACATAATTTGCGCAATTGCCAAGGGGTTGATAGGGTGGTGCCTTTTAGATTAAAACATCATATTTTACAGGCCCAGCAAGGTAACAAGAATATTCGTGAACATCTGATTGCCAAGCATAAGAAATACATTCTCCAAACATGTTCCAGTATCTGCAATAGATATTTAACCTGGGAAAATGATGAAGAATTAAGCATTGGCCTATTAGCTTTTAATGAATCTATAGATGCATACGATACTGCCGGTAAAACCAGATTTACAACTTTTTCTTATTCGGTAATTAAAAAAAGACTGATTGATTATTTTAGAAGTCAGGAGAAATATCATAATGAATTATTAACTGCTTCTGCTGATACTCAGGAGTTTGAGGTATTAAATAATAAAGAAGCTATAGAAACTTATCAGGAAAATATCTCTTTAGAAAATCTGACGATATTAATTGAGCGCTACAGAATTAAATTAGATGAATATGATATTGATATTAATAATTTACCGGAACATTCCCCTAAGCATAGGGATACCAGAGAGACTCTGCAAAATGTCAGCCGGATTTTAATTAATGATCCGGACCTTCTTAACCACTTAATTCGTTATAAACAGCTGCCGATAAAACAGCTGATGGTGGCAACAGGTCAAAGCAGAAAGGTCCTGGAAAAGGGCAGAAAATATATTATTGCTATTAGTATTATTTTTATTGTGCCAGAGCTTGCTCCATTAAGGAAATTTTCTAAATTTAATATTGATCGGGGTGAGTTAATTTGAAAAAAAAACAGCTGATAATTATGTCCATAGATAAGGATTATACGGTTGGGTATACCGAAGATGGTCAATTCGTAAAAATTCCCCAAAAACCTGCCCATCAGGTTGGTCAGATGATAAATTATCAGCCAACAAAATTCGGATCAAGATACCATAGGGGTTTAGCTGTTGCTACAGCGATTTTATTAGTATTTTTTGCGGGGATTTTTAGTCCTTTTTTTCAGCAAGAAGCTGCCGCGTCTTATCTGAGTATTGGGCTAAATACTGGAAGCCTGGAAATATGGACTGATCATAATAATAAAGTAATTGAAACACTATATACTGATTCCCTGGAAAGGTTAAATCAGTTGGAACTCAAAGGGAAAGATATTTATGAGGCTGTTGCAGCTTTAACCGTCGAAGCCAAGAAATATGGTCTGATAACGGAAAAGAAAGATGATATTTTATTGGTAAATCTAATAGATATAAAGGAAGACAGCCAACATCATCATGTTTCTGAGGATAAAATCAAGAAAATAATTTTAGAAGAATTAAATGCTAAAGAATACAAGGGCTTAATGATGATGGAACGTCATGATATGGATTATCTTACAAAAGCAAATGAATTAAATCTTACAGCCAGCCAATATCAAGTTTATGAGAAAAGCAGTGCTAAAGGCCATAAGTTAGAAATGGAAAAAATCAAGCACGGTCAAATTCGTTCCGTATTGGAAGAAGCGGGAACAACTCCGGAGGAAATATTTGAAATGCCAAACAATAATATGCATAATAACACTATGAATAATACCATGCATAACAACAATCATGGAATGTCCGCACCCATACCAACACCAAATCAGAATAATGAAACTATTGCACCGGAGCAAAGTAAAGACACAATGCAAGAACAAGAACAAGAGCAAGAGCAAGATGTGGAAAGTAATAATCATATGGGTAAAAAAAGTATGCAAATGGATAATTACAATAAGATGCACAACTAATAGACAGAGTCAATAATATCAAAGGTAAATTTCACTAAATTTCCAAGTAACTTTCACAAATTGGTCATATTTACATCAAAAATAGTTCAAAATTTGTTGTTATGATGGTATTAAGAAAAAACGAGGAGGGATTTTTATGAAGAAGGCTTTAGTGTTTTTAGTTATAAGTGCGCTGCTTATCGCTGTTGCCGGTACTGCGATGGCAGCGAAAGGAGAACAGGTTCCGATTCCTAATTTAGCACCGGAGAAAGTTTATACAGAGCAGACAACAGCAAAAGATGAGAAGGTGCCGACTCCCGAGCCATCCGATCAGGATCTTTATCAACAAATGTATGAAGCTTGCCATGGCCCCAATGGATATATGTCAAAATATTTTGGTGAAGGTAATGGTCCACAAGGGTACAGAGGAATGATGGGCGGCTATGGAAGTAACACTAATAGTAACTTTTAAAAGTAAATCTATCATCCCTGTGTTTGGGATATTTGTTATAAGGGAGGCATGTCATCTGACATGCCTCCTTTAATTGTTTTTGTAAATGAAAACCATCCATGAATATTTTTCTTTTAAATTCATGGTCAGTATCACGTTGAGGGGTTTTTTGAGTGCCTGTTTAGTGTGATGTCAGATATATCCATTGGGGCCATCTTAATCCTCATCCGGGACAGTGGCTTTCGTTAACAGGATCACCCCAACCCTATGAGAATGTGTTGTGGCAGATGAGCTGCCTTTAGAAAAACCAACTTTTCACACATCTATCACAGATTCATAAATGTTTGGTCATTTTTATGTATTATTATAGCTTTATGCTAATTCGATGAAGGATAACTATAGAGGGAGGTAAGATCTTAAGTAAAGAGATGGTTAATACTGGTAATGATCATACGTGGCGGCGGAAGATATGGAGGAAGGTTTGGCGGTGGAGGCGGCTCCGGCGGCGGGGGCGGTAGTTCCAGAGAATGGTAGTAATAATAATTTTGTAAAGGGGTATAAAAATTTATGGAGTTGATAATAAACTATGGACCGTATCTTTTATTAGGAATTTTCTTTTTTATGATGATGAGAGTCGGCGGTTGCTGCGGTGGTCATGGTGGCCATGATGACGGAAAACAGAATAATAATAAAAACACATTAAAAAGAGCTGTCTCTGAGGCAGAGAGGAGTGAATGAGCATGATGGGTTACGGAATGATGGGCTATGGCATGGCAGTAGCCATGTTCTTATGGTGGGCCATACTCTTGGGTGGAATATTCCTAGGGTGTTATGGAATAACACTTTTAATTCGTAATAAAAATAATACCACCAACAGTAACGAAGCCTTGGAAAAATTAAAGGTGCGCTATGTTATGGGTGAAATTTCCCAAGAGGAATATACGGAAAAAAAGCAATTGTTACAGGTTAAATAAATTGTTAAACAGCACATTGGACTAAGTGTTCTTAGAAATGCTTAAAATACAGATCAACTGTTTTATAACGATGGTGGCAGCCATTCGGAAAAAAGGAGGAAATGATTATGTTTCTGGGTGTACCGGCTCAGGTGATGGATATAAAAAATAAAATCGGCATTGTAAAAATTGATGGTATATTTGTCAAAGTAAGCTTGGATTTAGCATCGGAAGTAAATGTAGGTGACTATGTCTTAGTCCATGCAGGATTTGCCATTCAGGTGATCAGCTGTGAAGAAGCAGCGCTTACCTGGACGAATATTAATAAGATGATGGACAATACTAGGCACAATTAACCCTTTTTTTAAGAGATTGGCTGTCACATTAAGGTAAGTTTCACTAAATTTCCAATTATCTTTCACAAATTGGTCATATTTTAATCGAAAATATTTCAAAACTTATTATTATAATAGTACTTAAGAAAAAACAAGGAGGAATTTATTATGAAAAAAGCTTTAGTATTTTTAGTTATCAGTGCACTGCTTATCGCTGTTGCCGGTACTGCGATGGCAGCGAAAGGGGAACAGGTACCGATTCCTAATTTAGCACCGGAGAAAGTTTATTCAGAGCAGACAGCGGCAAAAGATGAGAAGGTGCCGACTCCTGAGCTATCCGATAAGGATCTTTATCAACAAATGTATGAAGCTTGCCATGGTCCCAATGGATATATGTCAAAATATTTCGGTGAAGGTAATGTTCCACAAGGGTACAGAGGAATGATGGGCGGCTATGGAAGTAACACTAACAGTAACTTTTAAAAGTAAATCTATCATCCATGTGTTTGGGATGTTTGATATATCGGGAGGCATGTCATTTGGGCATGCCTTCTCTATTGATCTTTATGGACGAACTATTATAAAATAAGTTAAAATTGAATTTGTAGTAAGTATCATGACATTTTATTGCTTCCTGACAAGATGGAAAGGAGCAAAAAATGATATGACAGGAAAGAGTATTTTGCTGGTTGAAGGTAAGCGCTTAATGGGATTTGAGGTGAAATAAAAATGACAGGAAGTATTGTCCTAAAATTATGGCTAACTATTGTGTTGTTAATCATCGTGGTTTTTATTGCCCTAGGCTTGGGTTTATTTCAGGCTGTGGAGAATTTTTATTACACGCAAATCGCTGCCGGACTTATTAACCAGGGTCAGGAAGTTGCTGATATGTATGCCAAGAATCCGGCTGAATTTCAAGAAAACAATGAGATTGAATATGTGTCCCGGATTATGAATGCCCATCTAATGATTTTAAATAAAGAAAGCATTATTCAGACCTGTAACCAAATGATGCCCATGACACCCGGGTCCTTATTTGAAGAGAATGATCTGGACCGAATTTTCACCGGTGAAACAGTAGCGAAAAGAGGTTTTCATCATTCATTTAATAACCAAATGTTATCTATCGGCCTGCCAATTATTCAGGACAAAAAGATTGAATCTGCCTTGTTTATTTATACTCCCATAGCTTCTCTGGAACCTGCCTTGAATACTATTCGGGGAATCATTTACTGGAGTTTATTTTTTGCCGTTATTTTAATTTCGATTTTAGCTTTTTTCCTTTCCCGCACTTTGTCGAAACCCCTGATCCAAATGAATAAAGTTGCCTTAAATCTTGCTGAAGGAGATTACAGCCAGCGTGTGCCGGTAAAAAGCGTTGATGAGGTTGGCATCTTGGGGGCATCATTAAATTTCCTTTCGGAACAGCTAAAGAAAAACATCACTGAACTATCATATGAAAAGGAACAGATTGAAAATATCCTAAAAGGTATGTCTGATGGAGTTATTACCTTTGATACTACAGGTAAAATAGTTCTTTTTAATCCTCAAGCTAAAGAACTGCTTGATAATTGTGTGGAGGTGGAAAAAAATAACATAATGGAGCATTGCGATTATCTGACTCAGCTTAACTCCTTATATCAGCGAACTCTGGAAACAGGAAATTTGGTAGAAGGGGAAATCACTGTTAATGAAAAAATTGTTTCTGCCAAGCTTTCCCCATTGCTGGACGTAACTGATCGAAACCTAATCGGAGTGGTCACGGTACTCCAGGATGTAACCAAGGATAGAAAACTGGAGGAGATGCGCCGTGATTTTGTCGCTAATGTCTCCCATGAATTAAGAACACCCATTAGTTTGATCCAGGGTTATTCTGAGGCAATTATTGACGATGTTGCCGAATCCCCAGAGGAGCGGAATGGTTTTATTAAAGTTATTCTTGAGGAAGCCAACAGATTGAAACGGTTGGTGGAAGATCTTTTGGAATTGTCTCGGCTGCAATCAGGTGTAATATCGATCGAGAAAGAATGGATTGATATTAGGGAGGTACTTCTGCAGGTAAAGACTAAATTCCAGTCATTGCTGGAACAAAACAAAATAGATTTTCAGGCAGAAATAGCATCGGATGCTCCATGTCTTTTGGCCGACCGCTTTAGATTGGAACAATTATTAATTAACTTAATAAGTAATGCGATCCATTTTGCGGCCGGGAAGACTATTAAGGTAACGTCACGAAAGCTGGAAAACGGTATTGAGCTGAGTGTCAGTGATACAGGACAGGGTATTCCGGAAAAAGATCTTCCATTTATCTTTGAAAGATTTTATCGTGCGGAAAAATCCCGGAACAGGGAAAGCGGGGGGACAGGTATTGGTCTTTCTATCGTTAAAAATATCGTAGAGGTTCATGATGGAGCGATTACCGTGATGAGCAAAGAGGGAGAAGGGGCCACATTTAACATTATGTTTCCAAGCAAATAGAAAATTTTGCTTTTTGTCATCCTGGGCGTTAGCCCAGGATCTTTTTTTAAAGGGGCTTAGTCTGAAGCTTCGGTGATCAAGGCCAGCAATTCATCTATTAAAGGGGTCTCCTCGCTAATCACCGGGATGCCCATTTTTTTCAAAAGAGAGGTGGTGATCCCGGATCCGGGAATGGTTTTACCGGTAAAGGTCCCGTCATATATTTGATCTACTCCGCAGGAAGGACTTCTTTCTTTCATAATCGCCAGGGTGATGGGATAATCCTGGGCAATTTTTTGGGTGCAGAATGCCCCTTTTAAGAATTGTTCCGTTACATCCTGACCGTCTTGCAGACAGATTTTAACATTTCCCAGGCATAAATCTGTGCTCAATTCTATTCCCGTTTCTGTTCCCGCATCTATCTCTGCTTTCGAAATAATCTCTGCAGGGGGACGAGGTGTGGGCAGCCCTCCTAATTCTTCAGGGCAAACAGCAATGATTTCTTTATCTTTCAATAAAGAAATCAGATGGGCATTTTCATTATTGCCCCCGGAATATTTGCAATTTTCCCCCAACAAACAGGCACTTATTAAGATCAAGTTCATCACCATCTTTTATTTTTGAATTATCATAGTATCTTAGTCAAAGACAAGGTTTTTTAGATTATTCTATACTTTTCCAGGCTTTGGCCTGATCCAGGTTCTTAAGCGCGGTAATAACCCTTTCCTTGGCCAGGGGATTCGTTTTCTCAATCAGTTTAATGATTTCCTTCATATCCTGCCGTTTGGTATAGCCATTGGCGGGACAAGGATTTTCAATCACCGGCAGCTGCAGCAGGCGGCACAAACGGCTGATATCTTGCTCCGGGACATAAACCAGGGGACGAATTACCGTAATATCCTTTTGATCCAAATAGGTTTTGGGGCTGAAAGAATCCATGCGGCCCTCATAAAACATCTTTAAAAGGACGGTTTCTACGGCATCATCCATATGGTGCGCCAAAGCAACTTTGGGAAAGCCCTTGTTTTTGGCCAGATTATTCAAGGCTCCTCTTCTCATTTTGGCACAAAGAGAACAAGGATTTTTTTCATGGCGCACCTCAAAAACCACGGGACCGATATTGGTAGGTTCATAATAAA
Organism: Dehalobacterium formicoaceticum; assembly: GCF_002224645.1. Classification (NCBI taxonomy): domain Bacteria; kingdom Bacillati; phylum Bacillota; class Clostridia; order Eubacteriales; family Peptococcaceae; genus Dehalobacterium; species Dehalobacterium formicoaceticum. The sequence continues at coordinate 2,564,486 of NZ_CP022121.1, forward strand.
ATGGGACATCCAATTCCCGGCAGATTTTTTCCAAAGGGGCAATATCCGTATCCCATCCCATACCCACATGACCCGCCGCCAAAGGATATTTATATTTGGACACTTTCTTAAACTGATGCATTAAATAAAGTAAGGTGATGCTGTCTTTGCCGCCGGATAGTCCCACCATAATACCCTGGGTATTATCGATCAGTTGAAAATCCCGGACGGCACTTTTGACTTTTTTTATGGTTTTATCCATGATATAGGACAATAAAATTCCCCCTCATACTCCTTATGGAGCAGGATATTATCACAAAATGACGAAAGATACAAGAGGAGGGAAGATAATGGCGAAAGATTTGATTGTGATTAAAGGAAGCCGCGACGGCTTAAAATTTTATTTCAATACTCAGGAAGGATCTTTTGAAGAAATTTATCAAACATTGGTACATAAATTTCAAGAAGCAAAAGGTTTTTTTGAGCAGGCTAAATATATTATCGACGAAAAAAACGATTTAAAAGAAGAAGAAAGGAAAAAGATTGAAGCATTATTTATTCTCCACGGCATGACCCGGCAAGAAATTAACCATAAAAAAACAGAAAACAGTCATACCGCTACCGGGAGTGGTGCCGCTGCTGGGATTGATACTAATGAAGAAACAGAGGTTTTTCAGGCTGCCCGTGATGCGGTGCTGATTGCCCGCAGCCTGCGCTCGGGGCAAAAGATTTATGTGCAGGGAGATGCGGTGATTCGGGGAGATGTTAATCCCGGAGCCCAGGTGAGCGCAACGGGAAACATTATTATTTTTGGCGCATGCCGCGGCAGTGCCCATGCGGGGGTGCTGGGAGACATAAACGCCTTTGTCATGGCCTGCAAACTAAGGCCGACTCAAATTGCCATTGCAGATAAAATCAGCCGCGCCCCTGAAGCATCAAGTCCTAAAGATGAGCAGGTTTACCCGGAGATTGCCTTTATTTCCGACCAGCAAATTGTGGTGGAGCCTTATATCTCATCTAAACACAAAGCGGCAAATGCCTAGTTTTTCTATTCTTGATCTCTCTAAAATCTAATATTCTCATATTATTCTATAAATTCTTTTCTTCAAACTTAGCTGATATTGTGGAAATGTGGAAAACTCTGTGTATAAGTAAGAGCAATTCCTATTATTCTAACATTTTCTTCATATTTCGCTAATATTTTTAATATATAATTAATTTTGTCGAATTTTCATAATGAACGGTACAGAAGAAATAAGCATTCGATTTTCTCGTTGACAAATCCAGAAATTTGTATTAATATTTGTTCTAATCTAGTTTTTTAAAATGCGTTGAAAAAGATCAGTAAACAGTGAAAAAGTCGCAGAGAGCCAATGGTTGGTGAAAGTTGGTACCGGTAACTGTTGAATCCGCTTTTGAGCAGGCAGGGTTAACCTGTCCCGGTATTGAAACCGTTATCTTCAAATTAAGATCATGTTTTTTAAAAAGCATGATAAATCAAGGTGGCACCACGTGAGGAAGACTCCCGTCCTTGGGATATGGATATAATATTCTAAGACGGGTTTTTTTATGGCCAAAAAATGGGTAATAATAGGAGGAGTTGTTAATGAAAGTATTAGTTGCCGAAAAGATTGCTCAGGAAGGAATCGATCTGCTGAATCAGGGTGATCTAACTGTTGATATAAAATTGGATTTAACCCGGGAGCAATTATTGGAGATCATTCCTGAATATGATGCCATTGTGGTTCGAAGTGTGACCAAGATCAATGAGGAATTTTATGAACGGGCGACTAATCTGAAAGTGGTTGGTCGTGCCGGTACCGGCGTCGATAATATTGAAATGGAAGGCGCCACCATCAGAGGGATTATTGTTGTCAATACTCCAGCAGCCAATAATGTATCTGCTGCCGAACATACCATTGGACTGCTCCTGTCCTCCATTCGCAATATCGCCCGGGGGAATCAACGCATCAAGGATCGGGCCTGGTCCCGGGAAGGCCTAAAAGGGGTGGAACTTCAGGGCAAGGTGATGGGCATTGTGGGGCTGGGCAGAATCGGCTCCCTGGTGGCCACACGGCTGCAAGCCTTTGGCATGAAATTAATTGGCTATGATCCATACATAACAGATGCCCGATTTGAAAGATTTGGCGTAACCCGCAAAGAAAACCTGGAAGATTTGATGCAGGAAGCCGATTTTATTACGGTTCATACCCCCAAGACAGAAGAAACCTTTGGGATGATCGGTGATGAACAGTTTAAACAGGCAAAAAAGGGCCTGAGAGTAGTGAACTGTGCCCGCGGCGGCATTATTAATGAAGAAGCATTAGACCGGGCCATCAAGGAAGGGATCGTGGCCAGTGCCGGGATTGACGTTTTGGTGAATGAACCCAATACCACTTCACCCTTGCTGGATCTTGACAATGTGGTTCTGACACCTCACTTGGGTGCCGACACGCTAGAAGCTCAGTATAATGTAGGTACCATGGTGGCTCATGAAGTGGTTCAGGCCTTAAACGGAGAGATGGTGCCCAATGCCGTTAATCTGCCTACCCTCCATGCCAGTGAGCTCCATGCCATGAGTGCCTATCTGAAATTAGGAGAAATCCTGGGTAAGATGTATCATCAGCTGGAAAAGGATCCTGTGGAAAAAATTGAGATTATCTATAGCGGAGAAATCGCAAAATTGGAAACCACTGTGATCACCTTATCGATTTTGAAAGGATTATTTGAAACCATTCTCAAAGAACGGGTCAACTATGTTAATGCCCAGGTGATTGCTAATAATCGGGGTGTAGATGTGGTGGAAAGCAAGGAATCCGCCCAGGGAAAATATTTAAATCTCATCAAATTAATCATTACATCGAAAGAAAAAACTTATACTCTAGCGGGTACTGTATTTGGTAAGGACGAAATCAGATTAGTGGAAGTAGACGGATACGAATTCGATTTGGCACCCAGCCCTCATATCCTGGCAGTGATGAATTTGGATAAGCCGGGAATGATCGGACAAATCGGCACCCTGTTAGGGGTTAACAAAATAAATATTGCCACCATGCAGGTAAGCAGAAAGAAAGATAAAGAATGGGCAATGATGTTTTTAGCCGTTGATTCCGAAGTGCCCAAGGAATCACTTAAGCTGATTAACGGCCTGGACGGGATGGCAAATGCCCGCACGATAAAAATGTAAGAGGGGATCTCACCTCCATCATAGCCAATTTTAAAAAAATATTGTATAATAAGTGGACAATATGTGCTCAGGAAAAGCATGACCAATGCGGATGAAACAAACATTGGAAAAATGCGCATAGAAAAAGCACCAGGCAATGACAGAGGGGGAAATAAATTATGCCGTCAATCGGATTTCCAGAATTAATATTAATCTTAGTGATTGCTTTAATTGTTTTTGGACCGGGGAAGCTGCCGGAAGTAGGCGCATCCTTGGGCAGGGCGATTAATGAGTTTAAAAACGCTTCCCGTGAACTAATGTCGGATAAAAGTGCATCGGAAGAAGAGGAAGTAAAGAAAATTCCTCAAAAGAAGGATCAGACCGAAGAATAAATAGTTACATTAAATCAAGCCTTTGTAGGTTTCCATACTACAAGGCTTTTTGTTTAACAAGCGATTGCTTTGGATAAAATATGAAAGCAGATAATTACTGTTTTTTTGAACATATTGTTTTTTTAAACATATTTTTTGGAACATATGGGATTTATATTTCGTCTTTAAATAGGTAAGACAAACTATAATTTTAATAGGAGATTAAGAGATGCCGAAATTAAAACGCAAAAGATGTCTGAAAAGTAAGTTGATGTTTTCGATGATCCTACTGTGCTTATGTGCTTTTCTCACCAGTCACGCTGCAGCTGCAGCAGCGGTCAAACCCATCGCTGAAGAAACCATTACCAGAGGCGCCGTGCTTCAGCAATATACGGTGAAAACCGCCTCGGGTACCTCCAAAGTATTTGTCACCAAAATTAATATTCAGGACCCTTACATAAAAATGGATGTGATCTACGGTATTGACGGTAAATTAGGTAAAAATCAAAATGTTGCCAACATGGCCCAGGAGAATAAGGCCATTGCTGCCATCAATGGTGACTTTTTTGATATGACTACAGGCAGCCTTTTTGGGCCAATAATGAAAGATGAAAAATGGATTACCACGCCTACCACCACCATTGATGGCTTAAGTGGATTTGCCATGACAGATGGAGGTCAGCCAAGGATTCTTCCTTTTTCCTTTCAAGGCTCCCTGATCGCAGATAATGGGGCATCTTTCCCTGTGGCTGCTGTCAATAAGACTTTTTCCTGTGTCGATAAAATCAACATTTTCACCAATGACTGGGATGTATCTGCCTTACCGGGTGAAGCCCTAGGCACTTATGTCTATGTTTTAGTGCAGGATGATGAAGTGTCGGAAATCTTATTCAATGAAAAACCAAAAAGGATTTCCCGGGATGATTATGTGATCTTAGGCCATGGTTTAGGGGCTAATTTCTTAGTTAACAATCTATATGCCGGCGCAGAAGTGGAGTTTGATTTTTCCGTTGATCAGGGAGATGACTGGCAGTTTGTCATGGGCGCCCATACTCCTTTAGTTGCCAATGGAAAACGTGCTCAATTTACCCGGGATATTCCTGGATCACGGGCCCGGTCCGCGGTGGGGATTTCCCAGGATCAAAAATACGTTTATTGGATTGGCGTAGAAAAAAGCGGCACCAGTACAGGGATGACTTTGACGGAACTGGCGGATTTTATGGTGCAGTTAGGTGTCGCTCAGGGTGTCAATCTTGACGGCGGCGGTTCTACCACCGTGCTGAGCAGATCCCCGGGGGATTTCACCCCTTCCCTTAAGAATCAGCCGGAACAAGGCAATCTGAGAAACGTACCCAATGGTTTAGCTTTGTATTCCACCGCTCCTCAGGGAACATTAAAAGATTTTGTGATTGGCGGACCATCCTTTTTGTTAATGAAGGAAAAGGCAGAATTGAGTTTAAAAGCCATTGATGAATACGATAATCCCCTTAATATGCAGGATTCAAATATGACCTGGCAGTCAAAAAATGACAAGGCTGCGGTACAGGGGAACCAATTGCAAGGGCAGAAGGTGGGCACTGCCATCGTTGAGGCTCATTCCAATCAGATCAATCAGCAATTTAATGTAGAAATCATCGGACGGGACGGAATTCAGGAAATGGGTTTCAATACGGACTCCCTGCTCTTAAATCCGGGACAGACTGTGACCCTGAAGCCGGTGATCACAACGAAAAACGGTGCTAGAAGGGAAGTAGATGCCTCCTTATTTAATTGGGAATGGATCAACGTGGACGGAGAAAAAACCGGACCCGCTGAATTTAAAGCAGGCATGACTCCGGGGAGCGGCTGGCTGGTGGGCACTTATGACCGCTTCAGCAAAATGGTGCCGGTTAGCATTGGAACTACATCTCAAGTGATTATGGATTTTGAAAATCAACCTCAGATCGGCTTTTTGGGCACTCCGGCTGAGGTTACCGGGCAATTTGTCTTAAATAATACCGAGAAAAAAGCAGGGCAAGCCAGCGGATCTTTGAGCTATGATTTTGCCAAAGCCTCAGCAGACGTGCAGGCAGCATATGGTCAGTTTGGAACTCAGGGTCTGCCTTTCTCCGGGACTGCTAATGGTCTTAACCTCTGGGTATACGGGGACAATAACAATTATTGGCTGCGGGCGGAGATTGTTAATCAGAAAGGGGAAACCAGCTACCTTACCTTAGCAGACAAAGTAAATTGGTCCGGCTGGCAGGAAGTGAGCGTTGATTTTCCTCAAGCCATGGAAAATCCCATATTAAAAAGGGTTTATGTGGTAAATCTCAAGAATTCCACCGGACATCAGTCTACTGACGGAACGATTCTTTTCGATCAGATTTCTTACAAAACAACGGCCCCCAGTGCAACGAAGGTCCAGGATACCAAGTTAAAATTATTTGTCAATCAAAAGAGAATGCTGGTCAATGACCGGGAGCAGCAAATTGATCAGGGGCCCATTTTGGAAAATGGACGCAGCTATATTCCGGCCCGTTTCATTATCGAAGCTTTGGGCGGACGGGTTTACTGGACGGCTGATGAGAAAAAGGTGCGGATTCTTTTCCCTCAGAACATGATTGATCTTTGGGTCAATGATAAAGAACACACCATCGTTAATGGAAAGAATCAACCGGCGGATACGGCGCCGATTATCCGAAACAGCCGCACCCTGATCCCGGTGCGCATGGTGACAGAGAACTTAGGCTATCAGGTGGATTGGATCAAGGGTGAAATTACCATTGCCAAGAAATAAGAGTCATTAGGAATAAGAGATCAGAAAGCAAAAAAAAACAGGCGGCAGGAATGAATTTCTGCCGCCTGTTTTTTTGAATTTTGTTAGCTATGAAATGTATAGGTTACTTTTATTCACTTGATTTCGTATTTCTCCAAAGTGGAAGTGACCTCAAAACCTTCCGAGAGAAATTCTCTTTTGATCAGACCGACGCCAGCTTTATAATATTCATACATGGTGGAATCAGGATAAATTATTTCCACTTTTATCAGCTGATCAAATTTTCCGGCCGGTGTATCCAGGGAAGCATTCAGATCGATGATTTCCCGGGTACCGTCTTTCGTTTCCCATTTTGTACCCACCTCTAAAGGGGTTTTCAGAATGATCAAGTCATCGTTGGGTTCTGCATCTAAAAAGTTTTCATTCTCATAAGACTCGCCTTGAGAATAGATGGTGGTGATTGTATCTTCTGTGACTTCATATACAAGGGCACTCACGGTACCGCCGTTATCCTCTTTAATTTGAGCTCGGTTTCCTTGGGCAAACATGACTTCCCGGGAAAAGGTAGCATATTCATTGCCTTCACCCAGATACTGCCAGGTGCTGCCTACCGTCAGAGGAAGGTAGTCACCAAGAGTTACTTTATCCTCCGGCGGTTTCTCTGTATTACCCGGTTCTTCCTGTCCCGGAGGGGGTTCATTAGGATTGGGATTAGGGGTTGGCTCTGTACTATTATTGCATCCGGTAATCAATAATGCCATCATCAGCAACAGCAGCAAGGTAATTTTAACAGCCAGTTTTTTCAAATCTTTTCCTCCCTTCATTTCTTTCTATTATATCCCAGGGAAAGAGATTTAACCACCAGAAAATATCCGGCTTTACAGAAGGAAAAGGGGGGGTTAAGGGGAGGGATAGGGGGGGTAATGGTATGTCAGGGGTCAGGGTAATTATCGGATAAAAATTATTTATCAAGGCAAAATTATGATAAAAAAATTTGATTGGTAAGGGAGAGATGAGAAACCTATAATATACTTAGGAAAAGGAGAATAGAAAGCTGCAGGAGGTAGCATGAATGTCAGTTGAAATAGATTGTCGGGGATTAAACTGTCCCGTACCGGTGATTCAAACTAAAAAAGCCATGGAAAGCAACCCGGAAGATTTGATCATTACCATTGTTGATAATGAGGCCGCCCGGGAAAATGTAAAAAAATTAGCGGAAAACGCAGGTTATCAGGTCACAGTAGCAGAAAAAACAGGATTATTTCATCTCCGTATGGAGAAGGAAAAGGCTAGGGAAGGTATGGAAATAAATCCGGCGGTGCCGGCAGCAGAAAAAGTGTCAGAGAGAAGGCCTGCGGGTGATCGTGATACCATAATCTATCTTTCCACCGATAAAATGGGTTCCGGTTCGGATGAACTGGGACAGGTTTTAATGAAAAGTTATTTTTATGCTCTGACGGAAGCCCAACCTTATCCCAAGACCCTCCTTTTTGTAAATGCAGGTGTCAACTTATCGACGGAGGGATCTCCCGTATTGGATTATTTAAAAATCCTGGCAGATGCCGGGGTGGAGTTATTATCCTGCGGAACCTGCCTGGATTATTTTGGCTTAAAGGATCAACTTGCCATCGGTGATGTGACCAATATGTATTCCATTGTGGAAAAAATGAACGAAGCGGCGAAAGTGATTCACATCTAAAGGAACAGGATAAAATAATGATCAGGAGTGAATCTCATGAATAAAGTTTTTAATGTCATATCTTTTCAATCAACCCATTATGCCATCATCACAGAAAAAACGCTTAAAGAACGGTTTCCTGTTACTTTGATACCAACCCCCAGAAGCATTACCGCCAGTTGCGGATTATCCTTAAAATTTGAGCCGGAGATGCTTCCGGATGTGGTGCAGGACTTAAAAACTACTCCCATCAACGAGGAGATGCTGGCTCTTTATCAAATTGAGAAAACTCCGGAGGGAGACCAGGCCAGGCTGATCCCCTGGAGTGAAATTTAAAAGAACTATTATTCCTCCGTAATATCGATACCGGCCATTTTCATCAGGAAAATAGCATTTCTGGTGGTGGAAACACCGGGTTTAATTTTATAATCGAAGTAAATTTTACCATTTTGATAATATTCTGCAAAATGGTAATTTTTTATTTGTGTACCTTCCTTGGCCAGATCCCCTAACTCCAGATCATGGGTGGAAACCAGTCCAATTGATCCGGTACGGCTTAGTTTCTTGATTAAATGCTTAGCTCCCGTGTGCCTGTCCCGGGAATTGGTGCCTTTAAAGATCTCATCCAAAAGAAAGAGCACCGGTATACCTTGTTCCGTTTCTTGCAAAATGGTTTTAATCCGTAAAAGTTCGGCAAAGAAAGAGGAGGTTCCCGTATCCAGATTGTCATTGATACGCATGGAGCTGTAAATTTTAAAAAAGCTGCCCTGAAAATCCTTAGCACAAACGGGACAACCCATATATGCCAGAACCAAATTAATCCCGATGGTGCGCAGAAAGGTGCTTTTCCCAGACATATTGGATCCGGTAATCAAGAGCACTTCCCCCGGGCGGCTGATTTCCACATCATTGGCGACCCTGGTTGAGGAGAGCAGCAGGGGATGACCCAGTGCTTTGGCTTTGATGCCAAAATTTTCAGATTTAATCACCGGAGTACACCAGTCAGGATGATCATAGGCCAGTACAGCGCAGCTGGATAGGGCCTCAACTTCCCCTAAGATGCTCAGCCAATTTTTTAAATCAGGCCCGGATTCTTTTTTCCACCTCTCCAATGCAGTCATGGCTTGAAAATCCCATAAGGTAAAGAGATTAAAAATCAGATAGAGCTGATGATGACGAATGTAGGTTTTTTTAACTCCCTGACCTAATTTTTCAATTTGTTGAAAGGCGGGCTGGTTGTTTTCCCCTCGTAATTGATACTGCATTTTTTTGAGTTGAGGGGAGGAGAATTTTTCTTTTTCAAAGATGGTTATCATTTCCTGAAAGGTTTTCATGTGCTGATGATATTTTTCCGCAACCGCAAAAGCAGGGGCGGTATCTTTACTAAAATAATAAAGCACCAGACCATGAAGGATGAACAGGGACAGAGGGAGATAAACCGGAATCAGCTGGGGTTGGAGCAGGGAAAAGACCGTGAGCAGAATCAGAACCGCAGGACTGAGATAAAGCAAAGGACGCAGAAAAGGTCGATTCCATCTATTGTCATAAATACCGGCCCAGTGAAACAATTCTTCAGGATTTTTGTCAATGGAAGGTGACAGCATCCCTTCCCCCTCCAGTCTTTGCCTGAAGTCAAGATGGTCACCCAGTTCATAAATCATTTCCTGTCTTTTTTGGAGCTGATCCTGATCATCCATGGGAACCATCAGGAACTCCTTTAATTTTTGACGCCCCAAGAAAGTGTTGGTCGTGTTCATTAATTGAAAGAGAGAGCGCTTGCCGAAAATATCTAAATCCACCACATAAGGATGACTGTCTTCGATAAATTCACTGCCTGTATCAGGAAAGTGAGTCCAGTCTTCCGAAAGACGATCCAGGGATTTTTGATTGATCTGAAGCAGCGCCTGCACCTGCTTCAGTTCTCTTTTCAACTGTTGATGCCTTAAGACGAAAAAAACAAAAGCAGCGGCGGTAATGATAAAAACGGTGGCTGAAGCATTAGTTTTTCCTTGGAGATAGAGATAAATGATCAGACCTAGTCCCCCCAAAGAGATCAATAAGCGAAAATTACTGATTCTTTGGCCGGTTTTCTCCAGTTCCCGGATGCGGGCGGTGTATTGGTCAATCTTTTTACGATAGAGTTCCTGTGGCTGTAACAATCATTCCACACTCCTTATTCTGAATGTTGTGCGACCTGGTAGCTAATATCAATATCAATACCAATATCAAATCTAATAATAATACATCTTACCCCCCGGATTCAAGTGATGAGCCGGATAACTTTTCAGAGGATGACCAAAACCCTGTCAACCTGTGTCAGGTTTCTGTTAAATAATGACTAAAAACTGACCAAAATTTGACACGGATCTATGTGAAATCTATTAAGGCTTCATCCCAGCGCCGCCATAGGAGTGACGCAAGACGATTTAACTAAGTTTATCAAATGTTGGCACGATAATTGCTAAATATAATGTGTAAATGTGAAAGTGATTTTAAGAACAAGGGAGGGATAAAAATGAAAAAGCTGGATGTTCCGATGGTTTCTTTTTATGCCGTCTGTTACTTTCTTTTTACCATTTTAGCCATTGTTGGCCTTTAAATTTGGTTATTAGTTTAAGTTAAGCAGTCAGTCCATTTCTTTATCCCCATTATCTTTTTTATTGTCATAAACAAAAAATAAAAAAAGAAATGAGGTGTTCAGGTGCCCCAAGTATATTACGCGTTTAGGGCAATTTTTAAAATGGCCTGTTATTAAGCCAAACGGTTTCCATCAGAATGATCTGAAATATGATCTGAAATGAAACCATGGCTTATTTTTTTGCTTTTTTTGATTCACTGCAAAACCAGGTTTTCTAATGTTTGCATTTATGGAAGCAATTATGCTATGATGCTATTATCTTATCAGTAATCAATTAAATGGTCATGGAATGAATTCAAATCAAATGAAATAAATGGGGACAGGAATTTGTTGAATAAAAGAATTCTTACCGTAAGTGAGCTTAATACTTACGTGAAATATAAAATTGAAGATGATGTTCTGCTCAGCAACCTTTGGACCAAAGGGGAGATCTCCAATTATAAGGCCCACTCTTCGGGACATCGTTATTTCGTTTTAAAAGATCAAACCAGCTCTGTACGTTGTGTCATGTTTCGCAGCCGGGCGGCTGCTTTAAAATTTGAGCCTGAACAGGGGATCAGTGTTTTGCTGCGAGGTTATTTGTCTGTCTATGAACGGGACGGCAATTATCAGATTTATGTGGAGGAAATGCAGCCGGAAGGAGTGGGTGCCCTGCACCTGGCTTTTGAGCAGCTGAAAGCCAAACTGGCAAAGGAAGGGCTTTTTGATGATCAACACAAAAAACCGCTCCCTTTTCTGCCTCGGAAAATCGGTGTGGTGACATCACCCACAGGCGCGGTATGGCAAGACATTCAAAAAGTAGCTTTGGCTCGCTTTCCTAATATTCATATTGTCTTGGCCCCGGCAGCCGTTCAGGGGGAAAGTGCGGCCGGGGAAATTGTCCGTGGCATTCAGGTTCTAAATCAAGTCAAGGAGCTGGATGTGATCATTGTTGGCCGGGGCGGCGGTTCTTTAGAAGATTTATGGGCTTTCAATATGGAGGAAGTGGCGCGGGCGATTTTTCATTCTCAGGTACCGGTTATTTCCGCCGTGGGCCATCAGACGGACTTTACCATCGCTGATTTCGTCGCCGATCAGAGTGCGGCTACTCCTTCGGCAGCTGCGGAAATGGCTGTACCGGTGAAAAGAGACTTATTAAAGACTATATCTCTGTGGCAGAGCAAAATGGAAAAGGCCGCAGCTTCGACCCTGACTTTAGGACGGCAGCGCTTGGCTTATATGGGACAAAGAACTGTGCTTCATAATCCGGAAAGGCTCCTCCAGGGAAAAGAGCAGTATCTGGACACCTTAAAGCTGACTTTGGAAAGAGAAATACAGGATAAAATGAAAGACCTGAAAAACAGATATCAGTTGTTGGCGGAAAAAATGGATATGCTCAGTCCCTTAACCACCTTATCCCGGGGATATGCTGTCTGCTTGAAGGATGCAAAAGTTATTACTTCCGAAGCGGAGGTGGCCGAGGGGGATCTGGTCCAGGTGGTTTTAGCCCAAGGGAATATCCATTGTCAGGTGCAATCGAAAGAAAAAGGTGGGATCTTTGATGGTCGCGAAAAAAATAACATTTGAAGAAGCATTGGAAAAATTAGAATTAAATGTGAAATCCTTAGAATCAGGTGACCTTCCTTTAAATGAAGTTTTGAAATTATTTGAAGAAGGAGTCGGCCTGGTGCAGACCTGTTATCAAAAACTCAATGAGGCCGAGCAAAAGATCCAGGTGCTTTCCAAGAGTTTAAAAGAAAGGCAGCAGGAAGAGTCAGAAGAGAGTGAAGAGGAGAACCAGGAAAGTGAATATTGATTTGTATCTGAAAGAAAAGGCAAATTTAATTAATCAGGAACTGGATCGCTTATTGCCGGAAGCAGAATTAAAACCTCAGGTGCTCCATCAAGCCATGCGCTATAGTATTTTTGCCGGGGGGAAAAGATTGCGTCCCGTTCTTTTTCTGGCAACCCTGGATGCGCTTGAAGAACCGTCCGAACCTTATCTGCCCTTTGCCTGCGCCTTGGAATTGATCCATACTTACTCCTTGATTCATGATGATTTGCCGGCCATGGATAACGATGATCTCAGGCGTGGCTTACCGACCAGCCATAAAAAATTCGGTGAAGCTCAGGCCATTTTAGCCGGTGATGCTTTGCTTACCTATGCCTTTAAGCTGATGGTGAGCCCCAAGGAAAAGGGTGCGTCTCCGGAAAAATTGTTGACCGCCATTGATGAAGTGACAGATGGTGCCGGCTTAAAAGGCATGATTGTGGGCCAGGTGCTGGATATCGAGGCCGAAAATAAAGAAATTGGTCTGGATGAATTACAAACCATTCACCGCAACAAAACTGGGGCCCTCTTTGCAGCATCTATTCGTTCCGCCGCTGTTTTAGCCGGTTGTAATCCTGAAATGTTAGAAAAATTAACCGGCTATGCCGAAAACTTCGGCCTGGCTTTTCAGATCACAGATGATATCCTGGATGTGATTGGGGATACCGCAAAAATGGGCAAACCAACAGGCAGTGATCAGGAACAAAAGAAAATTACTTATCCTTCCTTTCTGGGCTTGGAACGCTCCCAAGAGTTGGCCAGGGAGTCGGTTGAAAAGGCAGTGCAATATTTGATAGAGCTGCCTGCCGGTGCAGATCCGCTCCGCGCCCTTGCGCGGCAGGTGATCGATCGGGAGAACTAGATGATTCAAGAGAACCAGATAATTGATGATTGAAAGCGTGGAAATAAGAAATCACCTTTCAATCTTTATAAATTATCTTAATTTGTGCTATAATACGGTATATAACCCTCAAATGTTTCTTGTTCTAAAGAAACAACACATGATATAATATGAACAGTAACGGGTGATGCAGTATTCTAGTCAGTAAAGTTTGACTTTGAAAACGGGCCTAAAAATCCGTTAAGGGCATATCGATGAAGTTCCTGGCGTTGGCTTTCGACGCCCAGTCGGGGGTCGGTGCTGGGGGTTAAGGATGTGGGGCGATCTGCAATGGCATGTAGGCGTTGACCCCGCTTCCGTGGAGACCCAAGTGCGTGGGAAATTATTCTTGGTCGAATAAGGCACTATGGCTTGGGATGAACCTGCATTCGGTGAAATCTGGGTGCAGTGTAGCCTGCCTTGAGTGGTGGTGGTGGATTTTGCAATCCCGGACCAATATTTAAGACCATATAATATTGGGAAGATAGGGACTGAAACCATCTCTGCAAAAGAGGCTAGAAGTCAAAGGGAGCTGTTGGGGAAAACTCCTAGACTGTTTACGCACGTGAGGTCTTTTAAGGATTAAAGTGCTGACTAAGTGGTAATCTGGCCCTGTAGTGGTGACGCTGCAGATTGATGCATAAAGGGAAACCGCCAAATTGGTGACAATTGGGAGCGATCAATGGGAAAGCCTGCCAGACCTAAGCAGCAATGTTTACTTAAGGGACTATCACCTGAATATTTCTTTTTTACTGGTATAGTTGGTTCAATATAGTATGGAGTGAAATTTTTGGGTAATAATAAAAGTAATAAAAAAGAAAGTACTGTGAAGCATGCCCTTGTGGTAGCTTTAGGTACTTTTTTATCGCCATTGTGATCAGCAGTTATTCTCAGCTCTTTCTGGAACGTGTCAGCTCAATGATTTTTGCCTTTGCTCTTTTATTAGCTATTATTTTAGTGGGCATTATTTTTGATATTGTGGGCACGGCGGCTACGGCAGCCACAGAAGCTCCTTTTCATGCCCGGGCATCCCGCAAGCTGCCGGGGGCAAAGAATTCCATTTGGCTCGTAAGAAATGCTGATAAGGTTGCCAATTTCTGCAACGATGTGGTGGGGGATATCTGCGGTACGGTGAGTGGTTCCGTCGGCGCCATTATTGCGGTCAGCCTTGCTCCAACTTTCCGAAGTGTTGAGGATTGGATCGTAGGTACGGCAATGATCGGCATTGTCTCTTCCCTGACAGTAGGCGGCAAGGCCTTGGGAAAAAACATGGCGATCCGCGGAGCGGATAAAATTATCCTGATCGTGGGACAGATGATGTCCTTGTTTCAAAAAAAGCCTAAGAGGCCTAACCAAACAGCGAAAAGGCAAGGAAAGGGAAATTAAAGCATGAGGCCTTTGGAAAATATCGAAGACGTCAAAGATATCAAGCATTTGTCCAATCAAGAATTAGAAGAATTAGCAGCAGATATTCGTGCTTTTATGATTGACCATGTCAGCCGCACCGGAGGACATTTAGCGCCAAGTCTTGGTGTTGTGGAGCTAACTCTGGTTTTGCATCAAATCTATGATTCTCCAAAAGATAAAATTATCTGGGACGTAGGACATCAGTCCTATTGTCATAAAATCATTACCGGCAGAAAATGCCGGTTTACTTCGTTGAGGCAGTATAAAGGATTAAGCGGATTTCCCAAAACCTTTGAAAGCGAACATGACTGTTTCAATACCGGCCACAGCAGCACTTCCATTTCTGCTGCCCTGGGTATGGCCATAGCAAGGGATCTCAAGGGAGAAAACCATAAAGTGATCGCCGTGATCGGGGACGGCGCCCTCACCGGTGGGATGGCTTTTGAGGCTTTAAATCATGGGGGAGATTTGCATACCGACCTGATTGTAGTACTGAATGATAATGAAATGTCCATTGCTCCTAACGTAGGTGCCATGTCCGGCTACCTAAGCCGCATGAGGACAGACCCCCGCTATGAGAGAGGAAAGGAAGAGCTTGAACAATTATTAAACAAAATTCCCAAAGTCGGACCCATGGTGGCCAAGACGGTGGAGCGGTTTAAAGATAGTCTCAAATACTTTGTCGTATCCGGCATGCTGTTCGAGGATATGGGGTTTACATATCTCGGTCCTATTGACGGCCATAATATCGGGGCCATGAAAACCGTTTTTTCCAACGCCAACCAGTTGAAAGGGCCGGTTTTGGTTCATGTGGTTACCAAAAAAGGCAAGGGCTATCCGCCGGCAGAGGCCAATCCGGATATTTTTCACGGGGTAGGTCCTTTTGATCCGGCCACCGGAAAGGTGTTCCAAAAAGAAGGCCCGCCTGCTTATACCAAAATATTTGGTGAGACCTTGATGGATTTGGCTAAGAACCAAGATAATATAGTGGCGATTACAGCCGCCATGCCCGGCGGCACTGGACTGGATAAGTTCTCCAAGAAATATCCTCAACGCTTTTTTGATGTGGGCATTGCCGAACAGCATGCGGTAACTTTTTCCGCCGGACTGGCTGCCCAGGGATTCCATCCTGTGGTGGCGATTTATGCTTCGTTTTTGCAAAGAGCATATGATCAGGTGCTCCATGATGTGGCTATGCAAAATTTACCGGTGACTTTTGCTCTGGACCGAGCCGGATTAGTAGGAGAAGACGGGGAAACTCATCATGGGATTTTTGATATTTCTATGCTGCGCCATATGCCCCGCTTGGTGATGATGGCGCCCAAAGATGAAAACGAACTGCGGGGCATGTTAGCCTGGGCGGTAAAATACCAGGGTCCTACCGTGCTTCGTTATCCCAGGGGAGCAGGTCAGGGAGTTGAAATCACTGAAGCTTATCCGGTGATCCAATTGGGGCAAGGTGAGGTTGTTCTAGAAGGTCATGATCTCACCATGATCCCGGTTGGCCCCATGGTTTATACGGCTCTTCAGGCGGCGGAACAGTTAAAGGAGCAGGGGATCAGTGCTGCGGTACTGAATCCCCGGTTTATCAAACCCCTTGATCATGAATTAATTGTGGAATATGCCAAAAAGACAAAACGCATCGTTACTATCGAAGAACATGTGCTGGCCGGTGGTTTTGGCAGTGCCTGCCTGGAATTATTAAATCTGGAAAACACAGGGGCCGAAATTTTCAATATCGGGCTGCCGGATGCTTTTATCGAACAGGGATCTCCCGCTCAGCTGCGGCAGGCTCATGATTTAACTGCCTCCGCCATCGCAGAAGGCGTGCTGAAAAAATGGACTTTCCCGGAGAAGCGAAAGAGGCCGGAAATAAGAGGTAAGGCATGAAAAAAGACAGGTTGGACAATATTCTCACGGAGCAAGGCTTCTTTCCCAGCCGGGAAAGAGCCAAGTCGGCCATTATGGCCGGTATTGTGCTGGTCAATGGGGAAAAAATTGATAAAGCGGGAACAAAAGTGGCGGTAGATGCTGAAATCAAAATATTGGGGAACCACTTACCCTATGTCAGCCGGGGCGGATTAAAACTGGCCAAGGCCGTCGAAGCATTTTCCCTGGATTTAAAGGACCTGATTATCCTGGATATCGGGGCCTCCACGGGAGGTTTTACGGATTGTGCTTTGCAGCAGGGCGCCCAAAAGGTTTATGCCGTGGATGTGGGCTATGGTCAATTGGATTGGAAGTTACGCCAGGACAGCCGGGTGATTGTCCTGGAACGTACCAATGCCCGCTATCTTACCTCCGAGCAAATTCCGGAAGCTGTGGATCTGGTGACTATTGATGCCTCCTTTATTTCTTTGGATAAAATTCTTCCCGTGATTAAAAATTTTCTCAAGCCGGAAGGCAGTATCGTGGCCTTGATTAAACCCCAATTTGAAGCCGGCCGGGATAAAGTGGGGAAAAAAGGTGTGGTGCGGGATCCCAAAACCCATCAAGAGGTCATCTCTCATGTACTGGAAGCCAGCGAAACCCATGATCTGTATCCCTGGGGACTGACTTTTTCACCGATTACCGGTCCTGAAGGAAATATTGAATACCTGGTTTTCTTAAAACGAATTCCTGCCCCAGCTTTCCAGACTGAAAGCATGGATGAAAAAATAAGAGCAGAAATGGTTGAAAATTTGGTCAAAGATGCCTTTCATCAATTAAAAGGGAAAGGAAAAATTTAGAATATAAGCCTTTTAAGGCTTTTTTCTTTATACTTTCAGAAAGTATAACTTTTAATTAAAAGGTTGAAAGTATAAGTGCAACTAAGGCTTCCGCTAAGCCTTCGGCTTGGCGTAAGCCAAGTTTTCTATATTTCAAGTTGCATAAATGCTGATAATTGATTAAAATTTATGCATAAACAGAGTTCTTTGCGTCAGGCGGAGTTTTTAACTCCATCTGAAGCGTAGAAATCGTTATCCAGGAACTTAGTGCCACTTATCTCACCGCAAGAAGCGGGGTTGTGGCAGTTAGTTATCGGATAAGCTGGATAGAGTGGAGCGAAGAAAATGAAATCAGTCGGCTTGGTCGTTAATATGACAAAAAAGAATGCCTCCCATGTTGCGGGTCAAATTGTTACCTGGTTACAAGAGCATAATATTTCGGCATATGAGCACGAAAGCCAGTATTGCAGTATTTCCAAGGATGTTTTGGCTGAAACAGCGCAGAAATTTAACGGGTTGGATGCGGTAATTGTTTTGGGCGGGGATGGTACCCTCTTAAACAGTGCCCGGCTGGTAGCACCCCATCAAATCCCCATTTTAGGCATCAATATGGGCAATATGGGTTTTTTAACGGAAGTGGATTTGGAGCATCTTTTTGAATCCCTGGAAAGGTTGGTCAAAGGAGAATATTCCTTGGAAGAGCGGATGATGCTGCACTGTGAACTAAAAAGGTCAGACAAGATCATTCAGGAATTTATTGCTCTAAACGATGTAGTGGTGGCAAAAGGATCCTTTTCCCGGATGATTTTGTTGGATGCCTTTGTTAATGACCAATATTTGGATACCTATTCCGCCGACGGCATTATTGTTTCCACGCCTACCGGTTCCACCGCCTATTCCTTGTCGGCCGGAGGCCCGATTGTGTTTCCGGAAATCGAATTGATGCTGATGACCCCAATTTGTCCTCATACCCTGTTTTCCCGTCCCATGGTGATTGGAGCCAACAATCAAATTCATCTGGTTTTAAATACCGATTCCGAGGATGTCATGCTAACCATTGACGGTCAAAACGGATATCGATTGGAACAAGGGGATGAGGTTATTGTGCAAAAATCTCCCCTCCATACCAGGCTGGTACGCTTGAACAGCAAATCATTCGCTGATGTGCTTCGGGCAAAACTGCGGGAAAGCGGTGGTTATCATAAAGAACCAAACTGTTAAATCCGCCGTGGAGTGGTCTCACCAATTTCTGGCTCAAGTGCTTGGACCAGGTTCTTTAGTGATTGATGCTACGGCAGGTAACGGCAGGGATACCCTCTTTTTGGCAGGTTTAGTAGGAAGGTCAGGCAAGGTTTATGCCTTTGATATTCAGGAAGAAGCCATTATGAAAACCAGGAAACTTCTTGATGATGCCGGGATGGAAAAACAAGTCTGCCTGTTCCATCAAAGCCATGAAAGGATGGATGAAGTAATTGGGGAAAAGGTAGATGCGATCTTGTTTAATTTAGGTTATCTGCCCGGAGGAGATACCCGGATTATTACCACCGCCGGGACAACCCTGGGTGCTTTAAAAAAAGCTGCTCTGCTGTTAAAGGATTATGGTCTTTTGGTACTGGTAGTCTATTGGGGGCATCCGGGGGGTCCGGCGGAAAGAGATGCAGTAGAGGGATGGGCAGCAGATTTATCCCCCAAAGAATGGGATGTAATGAAAATTTCCTTTCCCAATCATCATTTGGCTCCGTTTGTCATGATCATGCAAAAGAAGTCAGGGGAGGCATCTATACAATGAAAGCAGCGCGTCAACGAAAGATTCAGGAAATCATTGAACATGAAAATATTGAAACCCAGGGGGAACTGACGGAAAAATTAAAAGAACTGGGGTTTTCCGTAACCCAGGCAACTGTTTCCCGGGATATTAAGGAACTAGGTTTCTTAAAAGTTCCCACCGGCTTAAACAGCGGAAAATACAGCATCCATAGGCAAGCACCCAACCTTCATATCCTGGAAAGAACCAGAAGATTGTTCAGAGACAGCATCACCGATATGGATTTCAGTGAAAATATTATTGTGCTGCACACCCTGCCCGGAGCAGCCCAGGCTATTGGTTCCTGCGTTGATCATTTGGACTGGCAGGAAATTATCGGCAGCGTCGCCGGGGATGATACTGTTATTGTCGTGATCAAACCTCAGGATCAGGTAGGTGCGATTTTGAAAAAATTACAAGCATTGCTGGACTAAAGAGGATCAGAGAAAAATTGAGGGAGATCTTTACATGTTAAAAGAATTATATGTGGAGAATTTTGGACTCATTGAACAATCTACGATTCATTTTCTTCCGGGGTTTAACGTTTTAACCGGTGAGACAGGAGCCGGCAAATCATTAATCGTCGATGCCTTAGGTCTGATCATCGGCGGCAGGGGCTCCCAGGATTTTATTCGTTCCGGTGCCGATAAATTAGTACTTCAGGGTACATTTGAAGGTTCTTTCTCCCAGGACTTAAAGAACCTCTTGCTGGAGGCTGGATTCTCCTGGGAAGATGATACCTTGATTATCATGAGGGAGCTTGCCCGATCCGGCAAAAACACCTGTCGCATTAATTGCCGCACTGTTCCCCTCTCCTTTATGAAAGAGGTGGGCAAAAAATTGGTCAACATTCATGGTCAGCATGAACATGTGAGCCTCTTGGAAGAAGAAACCCAATTACTTCTCCTAGATCATTACGGTGGGCAGGAAGTTTTATCCTGGAAAGAAAAAGCCGGGGCAGCATATGCAAGAATTAAGGATTTGCGCCGGCAAAAAGAAAAATGGCAGGCGAAAACAGCGGGTGCGGCCCAAAAAGAAGATGATTTAAAATTCCTCATGGCTGAAATTGAACAGGCGGATTTAACCTTGGGTGAGGATGAGCAGCTGGAAAAAGAAAGAAAAATGCTGCAGCATAGTGAAAAAATCTCCATGGACAGTAAAATGGCTTATGAGAAACTGTATGGAGGCCGGGAAAAGGGTGCTGGGGATTTAATTAATGAAAGTGTGCAATTATTCCAGGAGATCGCTCTTTTAGATGAGCAGGCTGCAGGAATTTTCGAAAAATTAAATGACTTGAATTTCACACTTGAAGATCTGGTCCGAGAAATCGCTGATTACGCTGGGAACGTTTACAGCAACCCGGAACGATTGGATGAAATTGAACTGAGACTGCTCTTAATCAATAAGCTGAAGAAAAAATATGGGGCGACCATTCAAGACATCCTTACATATTATCGGGAAGCAGAGGAAGAATTAGCTGCCTTGGCCGAGGAGGAAACGGATTTTAAAGAAATTGATGCTTCCTTACATCAAGCGGAGGAATCATATCAGCATATTTGCAGCCATCTTTCACAATTAAGACATGAGGCAGGACAGGCCCTCTCCCAGGCTGTGACAGAGGAATTACATCAACTGCATATGAAGTCCGCGCAATTTTCCGTTTTCGTTACAGAAGCAGATGATGGACGGACAGGTAAAGATAAGGTGGCTTTTTTGGTCAGTCCCAATGTGGGAGAGGAAATGAAACCGGTGATCAAAATTGCCTCCGGCGGAGAATTATCCCGGATTATGTTGGGGCTCAAGGTGATCTTAAGCCAATTGGATCAAATCCCCACCTTGATCTTTGACGAAATTGACAGTGGCCTGGGGGAAAAGCAGTTTATAATGTGGCGGAAAAGTTAAAAACCATCGCCCGGTCTTGTCAGGTTATTTCCGTCACCCACGCGCCGGTGATTGCCGCTTTTGCAGATCAACATTTAAAAATTTCCAAAGAAGAAAAAGAAGGAAGAACCTTCACCGTGATCAGAAAATTAACCGGTGACCAGGTTGTACTGGAACTAAGCAGAATGCTCACCGGAGATCAGGTTTCGGAAGTAACTTTATCCCAGGCCAAAGAATTGCTGAAAATGGGAAATGACGGTAATGATATGCTACAAATATAATTCAATTAACATCTTTGATTTTAAGTGCCAATTGGGGCACTTTTTTATTTGCTGCGAAAAATTACTTAATAATCAAAAAGTGTAATCGGATATGGCTTTGAGCCATCTGGCAACAAAAACCTCACCTTGATGTTCTATTGAAGAGGATAAAAGAAAAATGAAAAGGTTAACTTAAGTTTAGCCAGGATATCAAATCAAATCAACGTGAGGAGTGATCAAAATGCCCCCCCAGCCACGCATCCTTCAAAAAGTTCTGCTGCTCATTATTATTTTCAGTACTTCATTTACTACCGCTTTTTATTCGTATTTTTTACTGCCCAGTGAACAAAAGCTTTCTGTAGGTGATGCCCTTAATCTGCCCCAGCTGCTGACCCCAGGAATTGATCATCATTTAAGTGTATATGTGGAAAGCAATAAAAACAATGTTCTTAAAATTAATGGTTACCCGGTTACGCAAAAAATATACAAATATAATGGTGAGCAGGCAGTAGTGACAGAGCCTGGGCAATTAAATCTGAGTTTAAAATTATTTGGCGTCATCCCCATTAAGAACATGATGGTTGATGTCCTGCCTGAGATTGAAGTGATCCCCGGCGGACATTCTGTAGGTGTTATGCTGCAAACCGAGGGTATTATGGCGGTAGGACATGCACCTGTTTATCGGAATGACGGAACCTATGCATATCCCGCCAAAGAAGCCGGTATTGAGTTAGGAGATAATATTTTAGCAATTAACGACAGCAAAATCAAAAATGAAAAAAATGCTGCTGAATTAATTCATCAATTCGGAGCAAAAGGAACATTGAAATTATTAGTGAGAAGAGATGGTAAAGAAAAAATAATTTCCGTTGAGCCGGAGTTTTGCCAGGACACGAAAACGTATCGCATTGGTCTTTATATCAGAGATAATGCCGCCGGGGTTGGTACGATCACCTTTTATGAGCCTAAAGGCAAAAAATATGGTGCTCTAGGTCACATGATTGCTGATTTGGATACCGTTGATCAAGCGGAAAAGGGCCGCATTGTGAAAGCGGACATTCAGGGCATTAAGCCGGGAAAAAAGGGCGATCCTGGGGAAAAAATCGGCCTCTTTGATGGCAAAGAATTAGAAGGAAATATAGAGATTAATTCTAATTTTGGGATATTTGGAAAATTAGAAGAACCCTTGGTTAATCCTTTCTTCAAAAACGGCATTTCCATTGCATTATCCAATCAAATATCCGAAGGCCCTGCTGAAATAATTACCGTCATTGCAGGAGACAAACTGGAAAAATTCGACATTGAGATTGAACGTGTCTTGCCTCAGCATCAACCTACAGGTAAAGGATTAATCATTCAGATTACAGATCCCAAGCTTTTGAAAGCGACAGGCGGAATTATCCAGGGTATGAGCGGCAGCCCCATCATACAGGGGGGAAAACTGGTCGGTGCCGTAACTCATGTCTTCGTCAATGACCCCACCAAAGG
Organism: Dehalobacterium formicoaceticum; assembly: GCF_002224645.1. NCBI lineage: Bacteria > Bacillati > Bacillota > Clostridia > Eubacteriales > Peptococcaceae > Dehalobacterium > Dehalobacterium formicoaceticum. Next base: position 2,587,314 of record NZ_CP022121.1, read on the forward strand.
ATATGGCTGCCTGGCGGAATGGATGATTTTAGAAGCAGGAATTGTTCATAAAGAAGCAGCATCCTTCCCGGAGATTATGACGAAATCTCCGGTTTTTATGTTTAATTTGTAAGAATAAAAACACTATTTCAAAAGTGTGTTTGGGAGGAATACCATCTTAAGCTGTCGAACAATAAACAATGGAAAAAATAAACATAGAAAAATATATGTTTTGAAGGCGGGGTAATTATTATGGAAGAGAAAGTTAAAATTTTAATCGCTGATGATAATCGGGATTTTTGCGAAATTATGAAAGATTATCTTCAAAACCAAGATGATTTTCAATTGTGCGGAATAGCTTATAATGGTCTTGAAGCCTTGGAATTGGTGGAACAGACAGAACCTGATGTTTTGATTTTGGATATCATCATGCCCCATTTGGACGGCATCGGAGTGTTGGAAAAACTGGACTATCTTTCAATTCACGGAAGACCAAAAGTCATTATCCTTTCTGCTCTGGGACATGAATTAACGACCCAAAGAGCAGTGCAATTAGGTGCAGATTATTATGTCCTGAAACCTTTCGATCTGGAGGTGCTGGGTAATCGGGTACGCCAACTAGCATGGGGAAAAGCAAGCGCTCCGGCACCCTCCTTACCTGTTAAAGCCAAAAATTTGGATGCGGAGGTAACCAATATCATCCATCAGATGGGCGTTCCGGCTCATATTAAAGGCTATCAATATCTGAGAGATGCGATTTTAATGGTCATTGATGAAGTTAGTCTTTTAGGAGCCATTACCAAAGAATTATATCCAATGATTGGCGAAAAATATAATACCACGGCCAGCCGGGTAGAGAGAGCAATCCGTCATGCCATTGAACTGGCCTGGGATCGTGGCAATGTGGAAATGATGAACAAATTTTTTGGTTATACCATTAACGTTGACCGGGGCAAACCCACCAATTCGGAGTTTATTGCCATGGTGGCAGATAAATTAAGAATTTCACAGAAGCTGGCTTAGTTTATTTATTCAAATACATATAATCTATTCGTAATGAACCTAGTAATGAACCTATTAAGCATTACGAACCTTAACCCACCGAACTTATATCTAAAAACTATATCTGAAGTGAACATTTACTATGTACAAACCTCTGTTTTTACTTATGATCATAAGTGAAATATGGAGGTTTTCTTTTTCTTCTTATATAAGGACCGAGGTTTTCCAATCAGTATAAATTTTGGTTATTAATCACATACTAATTAAAATTTTGGTTGGTGAAAAGGCCCATGAAAGGAAAGATCAGGCGGGGTTTAAGAACAAAAGAGCTTGTAAAAAGCCTAGAACCCCATGAAATTGCAGTCATCGTCCATGAAGATATTGATGAGCTGGCGGCACGAGCTTTAGTGGCGGCAAAAGTGCAAGGAGTCATCAATACCGCCGCCAGTATTTCGGGGAAATACCCCCATCGGGGGCCGGAAGCCCTCCTCGATGCCGGCATTCCTGTCCTTGACCAAGTGGGCAGAGATTTTTTTGACCGGGTTGATGATGGCCTGGAAATTGAAATCAAAGGCGGGGAAATCTTTGCCGGAGGTCGTTGTCTGGGTCATGGTCAACTCTTATCCAGGAGAGTCATCCAGGAAAAAGCACATCTGGGAGAAGAACACTTTAACCTTCAATTAGGAAAATTTATTCATAATACTATTGAGTATGCCTCCAAAGAACAGGACCTGATCGGCCGGGATTTGGTTCTGCCGGAAATGAACATGGAATTCCGCGGCCGTCACACCCTGATCGTGGTGCGGGGGAAAAATTATCTGGAAGATTTAAATGTGATTCGGCCCTATATCAACGAGGTGAAACCGATTCTCATCGGTGTGGATGGGGGTGCCGACGCCCTCAGAAGCTTTGGTTATCAGCCTGATTTAATTATTGGAGATATGGATTCCATCTCAGATGCGACGCTCAAATGCGGGGCGGAACTTCTTGTCCATGCCTATGGGGACGGCCGGGCACCGGGCATGGATAGAATCGCCGCCTTAGGTTTAAAAGCGAAGGTGCTGCCTGCTCCCGGGACCAGTGAAGATGCGGCGATGCTTTTGGCTTATCAATTGGGCACGGAATTGATTGTGGCTGTGGGCAGTCACTCCAATGTTATTGATTTTTTGGAAAAAGGACGTCAGGGAATGGCCAGTACTTTTTTGACACGCCTGAAGGTGGGCTCCATTTTAGTTGATGCCAAAGGAGTGAGCAAGCTTTATCGTCAAAAACTAAAAATTCGTTATATTGTCCTGCTTGTGATCGCTGCCCTGATTCCTTTTTTTATTTACAGCTTTATCTCACCGCAGGTTTCCCAATTCCTGAGGCTGCTTTATATGAAATTACGCATTCTGATTAAAATGTAGCAAGAGGAAATGGGAATATAAAATTATAAGAATTCAGGTGAAACCATGGAGGTAAGTCTTCTGATTCCCGCTTACAATGCCGGTGCTTTGATTCAACAGACGATCCAATCCGTCCAAACTGCATTTCCTGATTTTAAAGAAATCATCGTCGTGGATGACGGCTCCCAGGATGATACCAAAATAAAAGCGGCAAATGCAGGCGCCCGAGTGCTAAGGTTGGAAAAAAATAGGGGTAAGGGCAATGCCTTGAATCAAGGGGCACCTTTGGTACAGGGAGAGATCGTAGTTCTGCTGGATGCAGATCTGGGGGAAAGCGCAGCCATGTTTATGCCATTATTAATACCGGTGCTAAATCAAAAAGCCGATGTGACCATCGCAAAATTTCCGCCCCCTCCCATTAAGGGCGGTTTTGGATGGGTAAAGGGGTTGGCCCGGCATGGCATTTTTTCTTTAACGGGAAAAAATATTGTCTCTCCTTTATCCGGGCAAAGGGTGATGACCCGGGAGGTTTTCCAAAGCCTTTTACCCTTTCAGGAGGGTTTCGGCGTAGAAGTAGGTGCTGCCATTGATATCCTGAAGCAGGGCTGGCGATGGGAGGAAATAGAGATTGATAATCTGCATCATGCTTATACAGGGCGTAATTTAGGCGGTTTTTTACACCGGGGCCGGCAGTTTTATGATATCTCCCGGACTCTTATCAAGAAATCAGGAGAAAGATCATAGGGAATATAAGATGGCAAACATTATCTTTTTTATCATCGCCTTTACAATTTCTTATTATATTACGCCCAAGATTTTGGAGATGCTGAGCAGGGGAGGCATCAAGGAAAAGAATATCCGGGGCAGGACCATCCCTGTTGCGGCAGGCATTATTTTTACTGCCGTGTTGGCGCCAGTCTTTTTCCTGCAAGCTTTATTTTTTGATTATGGGACGGAAGCTTATATGTACCTGGGATTTGTGACCTTGGTTTCTTTCGCAGGTTTCGTGGATGATGCCGCCGGAACCGGGGAGAGCAAAGGATTTTCCGGACACTTTTCTTATCTGTTGCATCAAAAAAAATGGACCACCGGGATTTGGAAGGTGGCCCTTTGCGGGATCACAGCTGCTCTGGCATCCCTTGTCTTCAGTAATTCCTGGTATGATTTGATCATTAATACGCTCCTCATCGCCCTGATGGCAAATTTCTTCAACCTTTTGGATGTCTGTCCGGGGCGCAGCATTAAAGTTTTTTTGTTGGGTTCCCTTTTGATCATGGTTTTTCTTCCTTCGGATACTGTGAATATTTTGCTGCTTCCTTTATTAGGCGCAGTAGGTGCTTATGCCATTTATGATTTTCAGGGCCAAGGGATGATGGGTGATGCCGGATCCAATGTGCTGGGTCTGGCCTTGGGACTCACCCTGGTGGCCGCAGGAAGTCTAAGTTTGCGGGTGGTGACACTTGTTCTTCTTGTGCTCCTGCACGGAGTTTCTGAAAAAATTTCCTTTTCAGAGATTATCAAAAACAACAAAATGCTTGATCAGCTGGATCGCTTGGGAAGGAGAGATTAAAGCAAATGGAAAGAATTGAATCCAAAATTGGCAAGGTGAAAAATATCCTTATGCAAAGGGAAGGATTTTCAGAAATTGAGGTTGCTTTGGAGGGGCGCCTGGAAAAAGCGATTAATTATGAGGATCTGACCGGAAAGATCGATTTGGGAGACCGGGTCTTATTAAATACCACCGGTGTCAAGCTTGGTTTGGGAACCGGGGGTTATCATTTTGTTGAGACCAACCTGTCCCATCCCCTGACCTCGCTTGCGGGCAAAGGTCACATTATGAAACTCAACTACACACCTCAACAAATAAAGGTCCTCAGTGTGGAAGAGGAAGCGGCGGGTTTTCAGGAGGTATTTAACAATTTTCACTCCCTGGAAGGTTTGCCGGTGATGATCTTTTCCCTGCACAGTGCCTTAGCTCCTTTGGTCCTATCCTATAAGCTGATCCAGCCCCAAGCCCGCCTGGCTTATATTATGACCGACGGCGGCGCCTTGCCGGCAGCCTTCAGTCATACTTTAGCCCGCTTAAAGGAGGAGGGTTGGATTAAAACTGTGCTGACCAGCGGACATACCTTTGGGGGAGATTATGAAGCGGTCAATATTTATTCCGCTCTCATTGCGGCCAAAGAAATTGCCGGAGCAGATGCCGTCTTAATGGGGTTGGGTCCCGGACATGTGGGTACCGGGACAAAATGGGGTTTTAGTGCCATCCAATTAGGGGAAGGGGTGAATGCCGTCAATATTTTGGGCGGTCGGCCGATTTTTTGTCCCCGGATCAGTTTTTTAGATCCACGTTTGCGCCATCAGGGTATCAGCCACCAGTCCCTGACCATTCTCTCTCAGGTAACTTTGTCGCCGGCCCTCGTAGTGCTGCCTCACTTACCCGAGGAACAGGAAAAAATGATTAAGCAGCAAATCGAAGCATACAAAATTGAAGAAAAACATAGTGTGATTTGGGAGCATGGAAAAATGGGCTGGGAGCATTTACAGGAAACCTCTTATTCTTTTCAAACCATGGGCAGAGGACTTTCGGAAGATCAAGCCTACTTTTTGGGCATCTGCGCCGGCGGCATTTATGCTGCCAAGATCGCCGAAGGAAAAGGATTCAATTAAGGATTTCTTTCAGGTAAGCATCTTAAGGCAAGGATCTTAATGCAAGCTACCATGTAATAACTCTTTTAAGGTTTGATATTCCTGCTGCCAGAGCTGCAAGTGACAGAGCAATTCTTTTACCTGCCCGGTGAAAATCATTTGATTCTTCATGATTACCAAGGTCATAAAATTCCTCCTCATCTTAAACCATTCTTCAATTGGGGTTTTCTGATTTGCTCTTTTGGTTTGAGTTTCTCTTAATTATATGGGAAAATAGGATAAATATACTTGTCAGACAAAAGGAGGAATAACATGATGGATAAATATGAACAGACCCTGGAATCAACTTACATATATCAGGGGAAAATCCTTTCTTTACGTAAAGATCAGGTACAGCTTCCCAATGGTAAAACATCTGTGCGGGAAATTGTGGAGCATGCCGGTGCCGTATCTATTGTTCCTGTCACGGAGGAAGGAAATATTATTTTAGTCAAGCAATATCGAAAACCGGTGGAACAGGAAACCATTGAAATCCCCGCCGGTAAACTGGATCAGGGAGAACGTCCGGAAGATTGTGCCCAAAGAGAACTCCGGGAGGAAATTGGCTTTTCCGGTGACCTGGATTTGAAATTTTCTTATTATACGACGCCCGGTTTTTCTGATGAGCTTTTGTATTTGTATGTGGCTCGTAATTTGAAGCATGCCCCTCTGGCATGTGATGATGATGAGCTGATCGAAAAATTGGAGGTCTCTTTGGAAGAAGCCATGCATATGATTACCCAAGGGGAAATTGTGGATGCCAAAACAATCATTGGAATCCTAACGTTGAAACAGGAGGGTCATCTTTGACCATTACCCAGGTAGAAGTTTTGCAAGATGCCAGCGGAGCCTTTTTTGGAGCGATGAAAGGGAATATTGTGGTGATTGTTGATGTCATCAACATGTCCACAACCTTGGAGGCGTCACTTGATGCAGGTGCTTTAGGTGTGTTTGGGGCTAGTCCCGACACGACCAGGGCGCCTGTTTCTGTTAATCCGGAGGCCGTCGGGTTTCATGCCGGCCGCTTTGCCCGGCAATATCACAGTGATCTGATTTTAGTGACCGAGCCCCGGGTCGGCACCGAAAGAGAAAGAAGAGAACATGCTTCCCGTGCTATTGCCGGGATCAGAAGAGCAGGCATTAATCACATCACTGTACTGCCCAATTTGGGGGCAGAGACGGTGAAACTGGCTGACTTCAAAAATAAAGTGGTGCTTGCGGTGACAGACAGCGGCGGTGTTGCCTATGATGCGGCATTTAATGTTGGCGCCACCGTCACCACCGCTACCGTGGCCCGCAGCTTAAGAAAAAAAGGTCTTGCCTCAGTTCATGATGGTGTCATCAGAGCACTATCACAAGCCGGGGGGAATCATCAGGGCATCAGTGTTGTCGCGGCCAGTTCCAACTCTTTGGAAGACATATTGGCGGCAAATTTTATTGCCCAATATTTTGAATCCTACATCGAGCATGGTCATGACATCTTGCAGGGAAACTTTTATTCATAATTCAGAGAAAAATACATAAATATCTGTAAAAAATGATGGGAGGGCATCATCATTGTGGCGGGGAGATTACGCAATTTAATCATTAATAGCTTCCAGGATAATTTTATTATTTATTTGATCATTCCTGTTATTTTTGCCATCGGAATTTTTTTTGGTATGATGGGGGCAAATAACTTAAATGATCAGCAGGCACAGGATTTAGTGGGATATGTGGATGGCTTTATCAATAATTTACCGACTGCTGCCGTTGATGCCCCGTCTGAAACAAAATATGCTTTAATCTTGAATCTTAAGACTTTGTTTTACATTTGGTTTTTGGGCTTAACGGTCATTGGCATCCCTTTGACCATGGTGATTACTTTTTCCCGCGGTTTTGTTTTAGGTTTTACCACCGGATTTTTAATTCAGGAAAAAGCAATGCAGGGGATCTGGGTTGTTTTATTAACGGTGGTGCCGCAAAATCTTATTCTGGTTCCGGTTATATTAATCGCGGCGGTAACCTCGATTTCATTTTCCTTATTTGTTATCAGAGGGAAATTTGCCGGAAGAACTCTGAATCTCTCCAAAAGATTGCTTAGTTATACCTTTTCTTTCCTGGTCCTTGGTTTATTTGCCGTGCTTTCCGCACTTATTCAAGGATATATCTCACCCTCTTTGGTGAAGGCAGTGTTTTATTTTACATCAAGGTAAAGTCTGCTCAAGGTACCATTGATGTAAATTGATATAAATTGGTATAAAATGTGCAATTGGTGTAATAAGTATAATAGGTGCAGAAATTATTAAGGAGGCAGAGGATTATGATTCTGATAACCATTACCCATGCCAGAGAAAAAGGTCTTTTACTGATGAAAATTGCTTTGGTGGCGATATTATTAGGATTAATTGTCCCAAATTTGTATGGGATGCTTTCTGATGCCGGATCTTTGGAACGTTTTGCTGAGGAGGAAAAATTGCCTCAGGAACCCATGCGGGTGGAACAAATCGAAACAGAAAGTGAGGAAATGTCCCTGTGGTCACATATTGTCAACAGCTTTAAATAGCTCAAATGTCTTTTTCTTGCTTCGAGAGAAGGATTAACAGTCTGATATGTAGAAATATTACAATAGTATCCCAGGTTAAATATAAGAAAACCTGGCTTAAGCTAAGCCGAAGTCTGAGGCGGATCCTTAATAATTATACTTTCTCAATAACAATAATATAAGCAAATCAATTGGAGGTATCACATATGTATCAAAAAATTTTAGTAGCAACAGACGGTTCTGAGTATTCCATGAGAGCAGCAGATTACGCACTGACAATAGCTGAGAAAAGCAAAGCCGAGGTTATGATTATCAGCGTGGCCCAATATTTGCACGAAGATGTGGCATATACTGAATTGGCAACAGCCATTAAATTAAAGGATTCTGAGAAATTTATCCAACGGATGAGAGAGCAGGCTGCTAAGATTGTCTCACAAACAGCCCGGATCTTTAACGAGCGCAATATTCCTGTTCAAGCAATCGTCGAAGTGGGCAATCCGGCAGATATTATTTGCCAAAAGGCAGAAGATCTGGGCATTGATTTGATTGTCATGGGAACCCGGGGGAACTCAGGTGTGACGCGTTTTATGTTGGGAAGTGTCAGTTCTAAAGTAGTGACTCATGCTCTCTGCTCCGTCTTTGTTGTCAGGTAAGTATTCCCAGTTTGATGGCTTTCTTCCTGGTAATAGAAGATCAAAGAAGTTTTTACGAGGTTTAGTGCCATGAAAACATTGATAGACAACTTCTTATATTATTTGGCCGTAGAGAAGGGATTGGCAGATAATACAGTAAAAGGTTACCAATTAGATTTAAAATCATTTCTTGATTTTCTCAATGAAAAATCGTTGACGGAAATGAAAGAGATCACACGTCATCATATTATTGCTTATCTAATGAAATTACAAAATGAGAAAAAATCTCCAGCTACTTTGGCGCGGCGCTGTGCATGTCTCAAATCTTTTTTCCATTTTTTATTGCGGGAAAAAATCATCGATCTGGATCCCACCAGTCATCTGGAGGTCCCTAAGCTGGCTGGCACCCTGCCCCAGGTTCTGTCGATAGCGGAAGTGGAGCGGCTGTTAAGCCAACCCCAGACAGGAACACTGTTAGGATCCAGAGACAAAGCCATGTTGGAAGTAATCTACGCCACCGGTTTACGGGTTTCGGAGCTGATCAATTTGGATCTCCAGGATATCAACCTGGAGATGGGCTTCCTGCGTTGTCTGGGCAAAGGTTCAAAAGAAAGAATTGTACCCTTGGGGTCTTTCGCGATCCAAGCTTTAGAAGAATATTTAAAAGGATCCCGTGTTAAATTAACTTTGAAATCAGCAGAAAAAGCATTATTTGTCAATCAGCATGGGCGGAGACTGACCCGTCAAGGTTTTTGGAAAATACTCAAAGCTTATGTCACGGAGGCTCAGATCAGCACCCCCATTACACCCCATACCTTCAGGCATTCCATTGCCACCCACATGTTGGAAAATGGGGCTGATCTGAGAACCGTGCAAGAAATATTGGGACATGCTGATATTTCCACCACTCAGATCTATACTCATCTTACGAAGTCACATCTAAAAGAGGTTTATGACCATTGCCATCCCAGAGCAAAGTGAATTAAAATGAAGGAGGTAAGCACCATGGGGAAAAGAGTCATTTTAATCGTACTGGACAGTGCCGGAATCGGTGCTTTGCCGGATGCACATCTTTATGGAGATGAGGGCAGCGATACCTTAGGTAATTTGGCACGGCAGGTAGGGGGATTGCATCTGCCTCACTTGGGTCAGTTTGGCTTAGGTAACATTCATGATATTGCCGGTGTGCTGCCGGAAGCAAAACCGAAGGCTGCATTTGGCCGCATGGCGGAAAAATCCCCCGGTAAAGACACCACCACAGGCCATTGGGAGATGTCCGGGATTATTCTGAGCCAAGCCTTTCCCACCTATCCCAAGGGATTTCCTCCCTCTGTCATCACCCAGTTTGAGCAGGCCATCGGCAGGAAGGTACTGGGCAATATTGCCGCCTCCGGCACAGAAATTATCAAGGAACTTGGGGACCGGCATCTGGAAACGGGATATCCCATTGTCTATACTTCCGCCGACAGCGTATTTCAGATTGCCGCCCATGAGAAAATTATTCCTCTGGAAAAATTATATGAAATGTGTACCATCGCCCGGAAAATTTTAGTTGGGGAACATGCGGTAGGTCGTGTCATTGCCCGGCCTTTTGACGGTCCCTCCGGTGCCTTTTACCGTACCGCCGGACGCCATGATTATTCACTCCTGCCCACAGGCGAAACAATGCTGGATCTGATCAAGGCTGCCGGACAGGAAGTGATCGGTGTAGGAAAGATCAAGGATGTTTTTGCCGGCCAGGGACTTACTAAAACCATCAAAGCCACAAATAACCGGGAAGGCATGGCGGCGACCTTAGACGCCATGGAGCAAGCGGACCAGGGGCTGGTGTTCACAAATCTAGTGGACTTTGATATGCTTTTCGGTCATCGCAACGATGCGGAGGGTTATGCCCATGCTTTGGAGGAATTTGACCAATTTGTGCCCCGCTTCCTGAGCAAGCTGAGAGAAAAGGATCTCTTGATCATTACGGCAGATCACGGCACGGATCCTACAACCGGCAGTACCGATCATTCCCGGGAATATGTGCCTTTGTTGATTTATGGCAAAAATGTTCCGGGAGGAATAAATTTAGGCACCAGGGAAACCTTTGCTGATCTGGGAGCCACGATTGTAGATTATCTTGAATCAGGAAAACTGCAGCATGGTATCAGCATGGTTCCCGAGTGGGATCAACAAGATTAAGTGGGTGTGACAGATGAGAATGTATGATATTATCAACAAAAAGAAACATGGCATCGTCTTAACCCAAGAGGAAATGGCATTTTGGGTTCAGGGATTTGCCGAGGGAAATATCTCCGATTATCAAGCTGCCGCCTTGTTAATGGCGATTTATTTTCAGGGTTTGTCCATAGACGAAACCTCATCTTTGACCTCCTCCATGATCGATTCCGGAGAAACCATTGATTTAAGCCGGGTACCGGGTATCAAGGGAGACAAACACAGCACAGGGGGTGTGGGTGATAAAACGACCTTGGTCTTAGCGCCCCTCTTAGCCTCCATGGGTATTACAGTTGCAAAAATGTCCGGGCGGGGACTGGGTCATACGGGTGGCACTCTGGACAAGCTGGAATCCATTCCCGGTTTTCAGGTGGATCTATCCCCGGAGGAGTTTATGAAGCAGGTGGAAAACATTGGGGTGGCCATCGTGGGTCAAACCAGAAATCTGGTACCGGCGGATAAAAAGATCTATGCCTTAAGAGATGTCACGGCTACTGTAGATTCTGTGCCCTTAATCGCCGCCAGCGTGATGTCAAAAAAGTTGGCGGCAGGCGCAGATATCATTGTGCTGGATGTTAAATTCGGCTCCGGCGCCTTTATGAAAACGCGGCCAGAAGCAGAAAATTTGGCGCGCATGATGGTGGATATCGGCAAAAAAAAGGGCAAAAAGATGGCCGCGATACTAACGGGTATGGAAACTCCTCTGGGTTATGCCGTAGGGAACGCTCTGGAGGTCAAAGAAGCGATCCATGTTCTCCAGGGCGAAGGGCCTCAGGATTTAAGGGAGCTCAGTGTTTATCTGACCGGTATTACCCTTTGGCTGGCGGGAAAGGTCTCTGATGCAGCAAAAGGCCGGGTTCAGGCGGAAAAGCATTTGGATGACGGCTCAGCATTGGAAAAATTCCGGGAACTTATTGCCGCGCAGCATGGTAATCCCCAGGTGATCTATGATGAGAGTTTGTTTCCGGAAGGAAAGTTCCGTTATTCCTTGTTAGCAGATCAGGATGGCTATCTTGGCTCCATGGATACGGAAGGGATCGGGCTGGCGGCGATGAAGCTGGGCGCAGGGCGCAGCAAAAAAGAGGATTTAATTGATCCCGCAGCAGGCATTATCTTTTATAAAAAAACAGGAGACCGGATCAGAAAAGGGGAAACCATCGCCATGCTCCACGGCAATAATGAAGAGCAAATTGACGAGGGAAGGGATTTCCTGAAGAAAAGTCTAACCTTGCAGCAGGAAGCAAAAGCCATTCCATCCTTGATTGACGATCTGGTGATCATCTAAGCCAAATCATCTATGACTCAAAAATCTTTGCCAAAGATATTTTTTATGTATAACCGGTCCTCTTTCTTCATAAGATTTAATAAGGCAGACAACCTAGAAGGAGGAATAGATGATGTGGAAAAAGATGGCTTATTATGTACTGACAATATGTTTGATTTTAACCTTGCTGCCCGCCCCTTCCCTGGCCGCCAATGAGTTAAATATTGAGGGTGAAGCCTGCATTTTGGTGGATGGAATCTCCGGACAGGTTCTATATAGCCATAATGCAGATAAAAAATGGTTTCCCGCCAGTACCACAAAAATTATGACCCTAGTTTTGGCTTTGGAGGCAGTGGCAGAGGGCAGAGCCAGTTTGGAAGATCCCGTAACCACCAGCGAATATGCCGCCGGTATGGGAGGCTCACAGGTTTATTTATATCCCGGAGAAACGAGAACCCTGCATGAAATGTTAATCGCTATTGCGGTAGGGTCAGGAAATGATGCCAGTACGGCAGTGGCAGAATATTTAGGCGGCAGTAATGAAGGTTTTGTCAAAATGATGAACGATAAAGCCAAAGCCTTAGGCATGAAAAATACCAATTTTGTCAACAGTCATGGTCTCCATGACGACAACCATTATACCACAGCTGAGGATATGGCAAAACTGGGTGTCTACGCCCTGAAAGTGCCCAAAATGCTGGAATATACTTCTATTTATGAATATGATTTTCGCCCTGAACCAAAACCGTTAAAACTATGGAACACCAATCGTCTGCTGAAATGGTATGAAGGCTGTGACGGGTTAAAAACCGGTACCACTGCGCTGGCAAAAAGAAATTTGGTCAGTACGGCGGAAAAAAACAACCTGCGTCTGGTGGGCGTGGTTTTAGGTGTAGGAAAGACCAACGGCCATTTTACGGAGTCCATGAAATTACTTAATTACGGCTTTAATCAATTCGAATTTTTGGAGATGTATCCTGCCGGGAAAGAATTGATCACCCTTCCCATTGGCAAAGGAGAAGTGGATCAGGTTGGGTTGGTGACAGCGAACAAAGTGGGGATTGTCCAAAAGAAGGGGGAGAAAGCCAATCTTTCTTCAAAAGCTACCGCTACGAAATACATCACAGCACCGATCAAAAAAGGGGATAAACTGGGTGAGCTTACCTTGATCCGCGATGGCAAAGAAATTGATAAAATAGATTTGGTCGCCAATCAAGATGTAGGGCGGGGAGGTTTGGGCAGACAAATAACGAAAATGCTGCGCCAGGTGACACTAGCTCAAAAATAGAAAAGACAAAGCTGTGATGGGCATAAGATCAATTTTTTATGAGATGGCAAAAGGCCTGGTTAAAAAAACCAGGCCTCTATTGATTTCGCAGAAAGGTATCAGTCATCGATTCCTACCATAACCGAAGTTGCTTTGATTATGGCGTAAGCATCTGAACCAACCTTTAGACCAAGTTCCGAAACAGCGTCCATTGAGATTGTCGCGCTAATTTTGTTGCCACCGCCGATATCAAGGATGACAATTGAATTGACGGCGCCTTCTTTAATCTGAGTGATCTTACCTTTAATCTGATTTCTTGCGCTGATTTTCATGTAAATCACCTCCCTGATTATTCTGATTATTCAACAATAATCAATTGAATTATAAATTAATTAAGAATAGGAAGTCAAGTTAAAACAAGGGTGCATGTCAAAATAGAGGCAGAAAAGTAATGGGGGCGGTTCGTGCCTGATAGAATTATGATATTGACATCATTTAGATATCCCGATATACTTACGTGGGAATAACGCTTTTAAAATCAAGTATTCTTGATATCCTGCTATATTGTCAAGACACAACGATTTTCAGATTTAATTGCATAGATGAATTCATCCAATTATAATAAAAATCAGCCCAAAAAGGGTCATCAAACCGATTACTTAAAATAAAGGGAGAATGATCATGACGAAAGTGGAATTAGCAAAGGCTGAACATGAATGGGATAAAACGGATGATACCCGCAAGGCAAATCGAAAGCGGCTTTGGGATCTGCGGGCGAATGAATGGGAAGAAGGCTTGCGCTGCAACGAAGTGAAGCGCAAACGAAACGAGGAACGCATCTTGGCTTCAATAACTTGGCTTGAGCAGTTCGGCCTGTTTCAGGGAGATGGGAACGTGGCGGATATCGGCTGCGGTGTGGGCCGTTTTGCCGCTGAATTTGCTAAGAAAAGCCGTTATGTTTTAGGCGTGGACATCTCGCCGCGCATGACAGAATTAGGAAACGCCTATGCTAAAGAAATGGGACTTTTAAATACAGAATTTTATACCGGTGACTTTACCGCACTGGATGTGGCAGTGGCAGGTCTCGGCTGGCAGAACCAATTTGATCTGGTTTTTACCTCCATCACACCGGCTATTCGAGGCAAAAGCGGTCTGGATAATATGATTGCCATTTGCCGGGCTTGGTGTTTCAACAGTTGTTTTATCTATTTCCGTAATGAACTTTATGATCAGATTATGACGGAGCTATTCCAGCGACCGCCCTTTCGGGAAAAAACCTCCCATTCAAATTGGTTTAAGAAATTGTTTGATGTGTTGTGGTTTAGGGGCTACCAGCCCTATATTCATTATTTTAAAGAATACCGTGATGAAAATCGCTACGTCGATCTGTCTTTTGCGCAAAACATTGCCGGCCTTTTACTGGATGAAGAAGGAAAGGATGAAAATGCGGAACGTATTCTGCGCTTTCTGGAGCAAAAAGCCGATCAAAATGGTGAGGTATCTTTTAACAGCGAGTGCTGGTATGGGTGGACCCTTTGGAACGTTAACGAGCGTATCTGCCGCTGACATATAGGACGCAGGGGAACCCTTTTAATCTGCGAGATATGAACTCGTTCAGCTTAAGCTGAACATCGGGCTTCAGATGGGGAATCTACCCCACCTGAAGTGAAAATAGGAGCTCCCACTTATAGAAGTAGGAGTCTTGGAATTTGATTAATCATATTGAACAGTAAAATTTTGTACAAGCATTCAGTACGAACCCAAGGAGATTTAAGTTGACATGAAAAAGGATTATTTTGCGCTAAAGATCTCAATACTTATCTCTCTGACCATCATCGGTTTTTTTGGTTCCTTTCTGGTGGGGAAATATCCCATCCCGCCAAGTAACGCTTAAAAAAGGAGGCGAAGAGCATTAAAAATATTATCGAAAATATCATCACACGTAAAGAAATGATGCAGCTTGTTATTTAAACGGTGGCATCCCAAAATGGAGGTGGAATTTATTCCTCTTGGGGAAGCCCTGTATCGTGTCACGGCAGAAGATTTATTTAACCCTCAGCGAAAGAGAAATGGTTCAGGGTAATTTTGAGCAAATAAGGCCATCATTTCTGCGGAGGTCACCATATAAACCTCTTCGGCATATCCCTTACGGATAGGCATCGTAAATCCCCCGCAGACAACATCCCCCAGCACATCATAGATCACCAGATCCGGTTGATAAACTTGATAAGCCTTTAATTCCTCTAATTGTTCCAGAGCCGTCGCTACACCACGTCCTGCGCAGCCCAATCCCGGAGTCGGCCCCCCGGATTCAACACAAAAACCCCTTTAAATCCTACGTGAACAATGTCCGAAAGGGTGATTTTATCTTCTTTTTCTTCCATAGTTTCTAATACGGTCTTGATGGGTTTTCCATCCAAGAGCAGTCTGGTGGAGTCGATTTAAGACTGTATGTGAGATTTATCCCGATAGTCCCATCATCAAAGAATATGAATCTTTGGCGCTAGCAATGCTGGCACAAAAATAGAATAGACCACGATGCAAAGATCATCAAAAAGGGAACCTGAGAGGTTCCCTTTTTGATTGATTTTTTGAGATGATTTTTCTGCTTAGCGTGTGTTATTTCGACAATATTTTGAAATGGACAAGCACCTTTATAAAGCAGCCGGAATATATTGATGATATAAAGGGACAAGGGGGGAGGGATTCATATTTAGGTATTAGCTTTACGTGATCACTATTTTTTTAAAAAATTTAAGGAGGATTTTTTATTATGACAAAAGAGTTAAACCAAACTGAAACCATGGTTGAGGAGGAAATTTGTTGTGCTGATCCCCCGGTTGATTGTTGTGCAGATAGTCGAAATTTAAGTATTGGAGCTTGTGCTTTGTTTGAAGATCCCATAGTTCCATCCACTGGATCTTTTGAATTAAGATGCGCGGGCAGAATTATTAAACCCAGAATTAGAATTCGCGTATGTAATAATAAGAAAGTCATCATGGCAGTGGTAGTTTGTGACAATGATCCTACTATCGGCGGAGTGGCCAATCCAAATTTTGGAACCATCTTAGGCTACAAGGTAGTAGAATTCACTTCAAATCCAACACCCACAGGCTGCTCGGTTAATGAAGTAACAGGTATCTGCTTTGCCATCCCGGGCGATCCTTGTGCTCCGAGGAATCTGATTATTAAAGTAATTGCACATTATTCCCCAGACCCGCTATGCACCTTCCTCCCCTAAACGAGAGAAAAATATAAGTAACAATCGAGAGTCTGTACCGTGTTTTAGTACAGGCTCTCTCTAAGTCCTTAAAGAAAACGTCTTACTTGCAATAATTATCAAGTCGTATTCTTAAAAGGAGTAGTGGTTAACATTATAATACAAAATTGGGGGGATTCATATGTTCGATGTCAGCGTGTATTTTACTGCGGCGTTTCTTTTAATTGGGGTGCTTGGTTTAGTTCTATATTTAAGATTGCAAAATCATAGCAACCATGATTTAAAAGAAAAACTATCAAATTTACAAAGTAACCTGGAGCTTATTAATAACCAAAAAGAAAAGGAAGAAGAAAGGATATCCAAACTATTTAACCTGGAAAAACAAAAACAAAATCAACAAACAAACTTAAATAAACCCGTTGCCCCTTCGGATGGGATACATGTCGTAAACATTGCGGATGATTGCAGCTATGAAGGAATAGTACAATTATCGCCAAAACAGGAGGAAATTTTCATTGATTTAGAAATGTAAAAAAAAACTCTTTTCGATGATTAATTTAATATTGACGTGGAAAGTATAAGTGTGAAAAATATTTTTTGAAGAAATTTTAATTTAAAACAGGATTTTTCAGTTAACTGACGAATTTTTTTCATAAGTCGATCAGGCAAAAAATATTTATCTCATCGAAAGAAGGGAATATATGAATACAAAAATCACAAAAAATTTAGAGGTTATTGAAGCAATGCTTTATTATTGGAATGCCTTGAAAGATAAAGAAAAGGTTACGGAAAAATTCATTTATGACATTGGGGAGATGCCGGGATTAACAAACGCCTATGATGAGGAATTTGACAGTGAATCAGTGCGGCGTACTTTAAGTGCTATCAAAAACAGGGAACGCTTTACCAGCCGCACCAAGAAAGAGGCTCGTTTTTGGAACAATAATCTTTGGATGATGGAAGATTTGGGTTATACAGATGCGATGATACAGCCTTTAAAAAAATTAAATTTAGATGATCTTGGGGAAAATATTCAGGAGCTAGCAGAAAGTAAAAACTTTGATCAACTGGAAGTAATTTTCGCCCCATTGCATTTTGATGATTACTCTATCAAGGAAAATAAATTGATTATTAATTTTTTTAAAGTAAAGCCCGTGGAAGATAAAGCATATATTGGAGAACAGGAATTGACGGAATTTATCAAGGAAAAATTAATTGAACTCTTGGAAAAGTAAAAAGCAAGGAGACAGAAGGACGCTAAGAAGCGTCCTGTTGTTTTGTTACAACCGCAATGCTTCCTTTTCCTTATTCGTCTTCTCTGCTTGTTTTAATGCTTGCTTTTCGGCCCAATTACCCAGCAATTTCTTGTACCAGCTAAGCTTAACAGGGTAATAATATTCTGAATCCAGCCAGCCATGCTCCTGATAATAACGGTGATCCGGCGCCATCCCTCCATTGGTGGAATGGAAGGCCCTGACTGACCGGAAAATAGCAACTTCTTTTAAACCAGGTATGGGGTCTGCTTCGTTGTTAAGCTGCCGAAAGAATCTTTCCGCGGCATTGTTGATTTCATGATTAATTTTTTCTTCCTCTGAGGGGAGAGGATTTTCCCAAGCTACGGTCAGACCAAGACCAGGGCAGGTTTTGAAACCCCAAAAACGGGCTACCTCATCAAGATACTTTAATACATCTTTAGCTCCGTAAACACCTTGGGTGACAATGGGTAAAAAAGATTTATGAAAGAAACAGGGACGATGAAAAATGTAAGCCAAACGATCCAGAAGTTTCTTTAGTTGCGCGGTTACTTGGAGGGAATATACCGGAGTAGCAAAAATTACACCGTCACTATGCATCATGGTATTAAAAATTTCGCCTCTATCGTCCTTCAGAGGACAGTGCTCTTCACCTTTCTCCAGACAAGCACCGCAGCCCCGGCATTCCTTCAAATCCGCAATATTTAGAAAAATATATTCGAAATCTACCTCCCCCAGCTTCTTTATCTCCAGTTCAAAACGGTTAACCACATTTAAAGTTCTACCCTTATGGGGACTGCCCATAATCACGGTGATTTTTTTTGCCATAAAAATCCCTCCCTTTATTGCAAATATCCTTTGTTTGTGCAACCATGAACTGTGATTGATCATGCTTAAATAATAAATAATAATTCGCTGTATTATGGTGATTACCTTCTATGCTTCACCCGAGCCCATACATTTTACTTTAAAAGACAGATAATGACAGGATTAGTGTTCTTTCTTTGCAGGATAGTACTGTTAAAAAATAGAAATAATAGTAATGATCTGATAAAATAATCGGAAAAAAAGATGCAGCACAATTAATAGGAAGAATCATCGGTTAAAATGATTAATGGAGGGGCTCGTTGTGAAGTTGGATTTTAAAAGTGAAAGGGACAGGCTTTATGTAAAGATTCATGGTGAAATTGACCTATCGGTGGCAGCGGATCTGAGACAAGACTTAGACCAGAATCTGGATAAAAAGCAGGCACGTCACCTGATTCTGGATTTTACAGAAGTGAGTTTTATTGACAGTTCAGGTTTAGGCGTGATTTTAGGAAGGTATAAACGACTTACGGAAATAGGAGGTACAGTTCAAATCTGTGGTGTGAATGATCAGATCGAAAAAATATTAGAGCTGTCCGGTTTCGGACGTATTATGAAAATTAGTCCCCAAGGGAGTAAAAAAAGTCATGGAACCAGTTTTTAAGGAGGAAAACATAATGGAGAAACCAAAAAATAGTGTGCTGATCCAATTTAAAAGCATTCCGGAAAATGTTTCTTTGGCCAGAGTGCTGGTCGCATCCATCGGAGCTCAATTTGATTTAACCATTAGTGAATTGGATGAATTAAAAGTCGCTGTATCAGAAGCGGTGTCTAATGCCATGATCCACGGTTATTTGAATGATCCGGACAAAAATGTGGAGATGGAGATCTTATGTTTTGATGAAAAGCTGATTATTCGCGTTACTGATTATGGGGTTGGGATCGCCGATGTTCAATTAGCCTTACAACCATCCTATTCTACAGAGGATGACCGCATGGGATTGGGCTTTGTTTTTATTCAATCCTTTATGGACAAGATGGACGTGAAGTCAAAACTGAATCAAGGCACAACCGTCACTATGGTGAAAAATCTGGTTCATCAGCAAGAAAGTTAGGTGGTAAAATGATACAGAGGTTGTCGGAGATGAATCTCCCGCGCTTTCCTCTGTTGTCTGAAACGGAAACAAAAATACTACTGCAGAAAACCAGACAAGGAGACGAAGCAGCCCGGGAAAGATTGATCAATTGCAATTTAAGACTTGTATTTAATATGGTACAAAGGTTCAAAAACAGAGGTTACGAATTGGAGGATTTATTTCAAATTGGCACAATTGGCTTGATGAAGGCCATTGATAAGTTTGATCCATCCTTTGATGTCAAGTTTTCCACCTATGCCGTACCCATGATTATGGGAGAAATTCGCCGTTTTATGAGAGACGACAGCCCGGTTAAGGTCAGTCGCTCATATAAAGAATTGGCTGTGCGCATTTATCGCTGCAAAGAAAGCTTAACAAACAAATTAGGCCGGGAGCCTACCATCGGAGAACTGGCAGAGGAATTAGCAGTCTCCAAAGAAGAAATCGTAACTTCATTAGAAGCCATTCAAGTGCCTTCATCTATTCATGAAACTGTTTTTCAAAACGATGGGGATCCAATTTATCTCCTTGATCAATTAACTTCTGAAAGCAATTCAGATAGCAAAATGTTCGATAATCTGATGTTAAAAGATGTTTTGGGACAGCTCCCCTTAAGACTTAAGGAAGTAATTCTGATGCGTTTTTTTCAAGATCAAACTCAAGTTGAGGTAGCAAAAAAATTAGGGATCTCTCAGGTGCAGGTGTCCCGCCTGGAGCGTCAGGCTTTAAAGGAAATTAAACTATTGTTAAGTGAAGGTAATGAAGATCAGGAAGACAGGGAAGATAAAGAATAAAAGAAAATCTAATTGAATTATTATCAACAGATGTCCGGCCGGGTGATTGATCAATCTCTCGGTTCGGGCTTCTTTTTTTATACTTTCAGGCTTTCGCTCAGCCTTCGGCTTGGCAGAAGCCTAGTTTTCTTTATCGATCATACTTTTCTATTAGCTTTCCATTTCCCCCCTTTCCACTCTCTCTTTCTGCTTTCCATGTATAAGCAAAAAATGGGGTGGACAAGATAAAAGTATAAACATTTATCTAACAGGAGGTTCACTATGCAAGTTAAAGTAATCGAGTTAATCGGGGAGTCAAATGACAATTGGAATGATGCCGTGAAGCAAGCCGTCAGACAAGCTTCCAAAACCATCCCTAATATCACCGGGGTAGAGGTTTATAATTTGACGGCAGGGGTGTCTTCAGGTCGCTTAATGGAATATAAGGCGAATGTAAAAGTAGCATACAGTGATGAAGGTTCTTTTTAATTAAAAGAATAAAAAAAATTTGCTGCAAATAACCACAGTAAAAAAGCGCGACTGAGCGCTTTTTTACTGTAAAGATGCTTTAATCCCATCTTAAATCCGGTGTTAAAGAATATGGAAGCAAGAAAATGGCAATAATAGTAAAAAATCAAGGGTGGTGAAGCATATTGTCTCCCAAGAAAAGCAAAATGTTGGAGGATATTGAACAAGCGATCCAACAAAACAAAGAGAAAGAATATCAGACAATGGTGCATAATATCAAGCCCAGCCCGCCGGTTTTAAAAAATGCCATCGCGGCGTTTGGAGTAGGAGGTTTCATCTGTGCCTTTGCCCAAGGAATTTTAAATATCTTACTTCAAATGGGACTAACAAATAAAGATGCCGGAACCGTGACCCTGATTTTGATGATCCTGATTGGGGCCGTATTAACAGGTTTTGGCATCTATGATAATTTAGGTAAATTTGCCGGAGCAGGCTCCATTATCCCCATTACCGGTTTTGCCAACTCCATTGTCGCTTCCGCTTTGGAATGGAAAAGGGAGGGCTACGTTTTCGGGGTCACAGCAAAAATGTTTACCGTGGCCGGCCCGGTACTGGTCTATGGGACACTGATTTCTGTCCTGATTGGAATCATTTCCTTAATAATTTGAGATCGGAGGTTTACCAATGAGACGAGTCGGAAAGCAAACCATAGTTTTTCAAGATCCTCCTTTGATCCTTAACCACGCATCAGTGGTGGGACCGAAAGAAGGGGAGGGCCCCTTACAAAAAACCTTCGATTTGATTTTGGATGATACCCTTTTTGGGGAAAAAAGCTGGGAAAAGGCGGAGTGCAAAATTCTACAGGCAGCGGTCAATCTGGCTTTGGATAAGGAGAATTTGGGCAGAGATGAAATTGATTTTCTCTTGGCAGGGGACTTGTTAAATCAAAATATTTCAGCAAATTATGCGGCGCGGCAATTAGCTATCCCTTTTTTTGGCTTATACGGAGCTTGCTCTACTATGGCCGAAAGCCTTATTTTGGGAGCGGTCCTGGTCGATGGGGAATTTGCCGAAAAGGTAGTCGCAGCTGTTTCCAGCCATCATGATACGGCGGAAAGACAATACCGTTTCCCAACGGAACAAGGTGTGCAAAGACCACTTACTGCTCAGTGGACTGTTACGGGAGCAGGAGCAGCTTTGATCGGTAAAGGTGAAAAAGGTACGCGCATAACCCATGCCACCGTGGGCAAGGTCATTGACTTGGGCATTAAGGATCAAAGTGATATGGGAGCGGCCATGGCACCGGCGGCAACTGATACTTTGATCCGCCATTTTACAGATACCGGTCGAAAACCGGCGGATTATGATTTAATCATTACGGGAGATTTAGCAACTATCGGAAAAGAATTGACTCACCAATTAATGGAACAACAAGGCTATCCCCTGGGCGAAAATTTTGCGGATTGCGGTTTGCTGATCTACGATCCCACCCAAGATACCCATGCAGGGGGCAGCGGCTGCGCCTGTTCCGCGGTGGTGACCTGCGGACATCTTTTGCATAGTATGAGTGCCGGAATGTATCAAAAAATCATGCTGGTAGGCACAGGGGCTTTGTTAAGTCCCATTAGTATGCTTCAAGGTGAGTCCATACCCGGTATTGCCCATGCTGTGGTGATAGAAAACTATTAAGAGGGAGGGATTTATAGTGCAGGAAATCTTGATGGCCTTTTTGTTAGGAGGGACGATTTGTCTCATTGGTCAGTTGATTATGGATTTAACGCCTTTTTCCGTCACCCCAACCCATATTCTGGTGGGTTTTTTGGTCGGGGGCGCCATTCTCAGCGCTTTTGGGCTTTACCAACCCCTCATTGACCTGGGCGGAACAGGGGCAACTATTCCTTTAAGCGGGTTTGGTCATTCTTTAGCCCAGGGTGCCATCGAAGGTGGAAAATCCGGGGGTCTTCTGGGGGTGCTGGGTGGAGGCATAGAGGCCACAGCAGCCGGGGTTGGGGCAGCGATCATATTTGGCTACCTGGTTGCAGTGATATCAACCCCTCAAGGTTAAGATCATGGATCATAAAAAAAGAAAAGTGATTATTATTACCGATGGAGATGAAGTGGCCAAAAAGACCATCGAAAAAGTGGCAACAAAAGTTGGCGGCTGCTGTATTTCCGCGTCAGCGGGGAATCCAACGCCTCTCTCAGGGGAAGAAATAATTTCGCTAATTAAGGAAGCAAGATCAGATCCTGTCCTTGTCATGCTGGATGATAAGGGCTGCTGCTCCCAAGGTAAGGGAGAAAAGGCTTTGGAATATCTCGCTAAAAGCGAAGAAGTTCAACTGATCGGCGTCTTGGCCGTTGCCTCTAATACCTTGTTTACTCAAGGGGTAAGTATTGATCATGCCATCACCATGGACGGGCAAATGATTCATCGTCCGGTAAATAAGGACGGGGAGCCGGAAAAAACGGGACATCATATTTTAGAAGGAGATACGGTGGGTATTTTAAATTCATTAAAAAACCAGATCCCCATGATTATTGGCATTGGGGATATCGGCAAAATGCATGGCCGTGACCATGCGGCAAGCGGGGGAAAAATTACGACCCAGGCAATTAAATATCTTTTAAAGAGGGATGGTGAATCAGGTGACGCTTAAGAAAGAAAAGGAACTTCCCCAGGACTTGTCCCATAACTATCAAAAAAACTTAGATGATTTAAAGACACAATTAGGTGTAGGGGCCAATTATGATGTGATTTGTCATGAAGTATTAGTAGGAGGAAAAAGAGGGGCATTTTTTTGCATTCAGGGTTTTATTGATTCGGAAGTTCTTTCCCATATTTTGCAGAGTTTAACATGTTTGACCAGGGAAGAGATCATTCCCAATACCATTGATAAATTTAAAAAGCAATATCTGGCTCATTTCCAATTGGATTCATCAGAAAAGATATCAAAAATTATCGATGGAGTCTTAATGGGACAAGTTGCTTTTATTATCGAAGGAGAAGCTGAAGGAATTCTCATTGATTTACGAAAATTTGCCGCCCGAGGCCCGGAAGAACCGGATCTGGAAAAGGTAGTGCGGGGATCTCGTGATGGTTTTACGGAAACCCTGGTTTTTAACACGACCTTATTAAGACGGCGCGTCAGGGACAAAAGCTTGCGCATGGAAGTGATGCAGGTGGGCCGCAGATCTCGGTCTGATATTTGTATCAGCTATCTTGCAGATGTGGCTAATCTGCACCTGGTAGAAGAAATTAAAAAAATGCTTCGTTCCATTGATATTGACGGCTTACCTATGGCAGAAAAATCAGTGGAAGAACTGATCACCCCCGGCAGCTATTGGAATCCTCTGCCCAAGGTACGCTATACGGAAAGACCGGATGTAGCAGCTCAGCATCTTTTTGAAGGACATATCCTGGTGATGGTTGATACATCCCCCAGTATTATTATTTTGCCTGCTACTTATTTTCATCATCTGCAGCATGCCGAGGAATTCCGGCAAGGTCCTACCGTCGGCATCTATTTAAGATGGGTCCGGTTTTTTGCCGTCTTTACATCCATTTTTCTCTTGCCCGCTTATTTTCTGGTTTCCGTTGAACCATCCTTGTTACCGGAATCTTTAAAATATATCGGACCTAAGGATGTGGGCAAGGTACCACTGATGTTTCAGTTTGTTTTAGCGGAAATTGCTGTGGATGTGCTGCGCATTGCCGCTGTACATACCCCATCACCACTTACCACCTCGTTAGGATTAATTGCTGCATTGATGGTGGGGGATTTAGCTATCTCCGTGGGCCTATTTACCCCAGAGGTGGTCATGTATACGGCGGTCGCAGCTACCACCGTCTTTGCCACTCCTAGTTATGAGCTGGGTATGGCCAATCGTTTGGCGCGTTACTTTTTGCTCTTTGCCGTTTATATTTTTAGACTGCCGGGATTGATTATTGGGTCCATTGCTTTGCTTGTTTACGCCGGATTTACAAAATCCTTCGGCATTCCTTATTTGTGGCCTTTAATCCCCTTTGATGGCAAGGCCTTAAAATCAGTACTGGTGCGTACACCAATACCGGCTCAGAATCAAAGGCCCAGCATCCTGCAAACCCAGGATATTACGAAGCAAAAGGTACAGCCCTCACCATCATTTAAACCTATGCCTAAAAAGAAAAAATGGGCACGCACCGTGGAAAGGAAAAAAGATGAATAAAATATTAATTCCGAAAACAGTTCCCAATAAAATTCCGAAAACCATCGGCATACCGAAAGGAATGCTTTATTACGACTATCATATTTTATGGGAAAATTTTTTTCAAAACCTGGGTTTTGAAGTGAAGGTATCATCCGATACCAATAAAAAGATGATCAATGAAGGGATCATGGCTGCTGTAGATGAAGCCTGTTTACCGGTAAAGGTATTCTATGGCCATGTTTTAGATCTGGCATCTCAGGTAGATTATCTTTTTATTCCCCGGATCGTGAGCATGGTTAAAAAAGAATATATGTGTCCAAAAATATTAGGACTGCCGGATATGCTGCGGGTGTCATTGGTGAATCCGCCCCCTGTGATTGAGACCACGGTCAACTTAAGAATTAAAAATAACCAAATTGAACAAGCCATCAAAGAAATTTGTTCTATCCTTCAAGTACCGGATTATGAAGGGTTAAAATCCTGGCAAGCAGCTTTGCAAAAGCAGGAACAACATGAAAGATATCTGCAATCAGGCCATCTGCCGGAGGGATTTCCCAGGGTAAAAGATGGATTCAAGATTGCCGTCTTAGGCCATGCCTATAACCTTTATGATGCTTATATTAATATGAATTTGCTTAAGAAACTCCATGTTTTAGGCGCTCAGGTGTGCACAAAGGAAATGGTTATCCCGGAGGAGATCGAGAAATTTGCCGGAAAGCTCCCTAAAAAAATCTTTTGGACTTTCGGCAAGCAATTATTAGGGAGCGGCCTGTATTATCTTGATGATCCGGAGATCAAAGGGATGATTTTTCTCGCATCCTTTGGCTGCGGTCCGGACTCAATGGTGGGAGATCTGTTGGAAAGATATGCCCGCCGAGGCAACCAAAAACCCTTTATGTTTATTACCATTGACGAACATAGCGGTGAAGCGGGTTTAGTGACCAGATTAGAAGCATTTATGGATCTGATTCAAAGGAGGGTAAGCTAATGAAGGTAACCTTTCCTCATATGGGTCATTTATCAATCGTAGGCAAAGGATTATTTGACCAGTTGGGGGTAGAGGTAGTGGTACCCCCGCCGATTACCAAGAAAACATTAAAGCTGGGCATTGAGCATGCCCAGGAATTCTCTTGTCTGCCTTTAAAAATTATTTTGGGGAATTTTATCGAAGCTGCCGAACTTGGTGCGGATACCATTGTCACGTCCGGAGGGGTGGGACCCTGCCGTTTTGGGTATTATGCCCAGGTGCATCGGGAAATCCTGCAGGATCTGGGGTATCATTATGAAATCATTGTCGTGGAACCTCCTGATACCCATTTTTCAGAATTAATACAAAAGATCTCCTACCTGTCCAACGGAAAATCATTGTTTCAGGTAGCCCGGGCGCTGCGCATGGGATGGGCAAAAGCACGAGCCATTGATGTTATCGAGCAAAAGGTACAGCAGGTGCGGCCAAGAGAGGTGCGAACCGGCACAGCTGATGATGTATTTCAGTGGTCCTTAAAAAAAATAGATGCTGAAAATGAAATAAAAAAGATTTGGGAAATTCAAAGAAAAACCCTGCATGAATTGGATGGTGTCCCCAAGGACATGGAAAAAACCGTGCTCAAGATCGCTGTCATCGGTGAAATCTATACGATTCTGGAACCATTCGTTACCTTTGATATTGAAAAGCATCTGGGCCGCTTAGGTGTGGAGGTGAGCAGATCAATTTATCTCAGTGAGTGGATCAATGATCATCTCTTTATGGGCTTGATGCGTGTCAGAAGCACCAAAGAGGCCGCGCAAATGGCCTCCCCATATTTACGTCATTTTGTGGGCGGACATGGCCGAGAAACGGTGGGCAGTGCTGTTCGGTATGCCCGGGAGGGATATCATGGCGCCATTCAGTTGGCTCCCCTGACCTGTATGCCGGAAATAGTGGCCCAAACAATCCTGCCTGTGGTAAGTGCAGAGGAAGAGATGCCGGTTATGACCATCTATTTTGATGAACAATCGGGAGAAGCAGGACTTGTGACCAGATTAGAAGCTTTTATTGAAATGCTGTACCGAAAAAATGATTTTGGAAAAAGGAGAGTTCAGAGTGAACGCTTATTTAGGAATTGATGTGGGATCTGTCAGTACCAATCTGGTGCTGACGGATCAATCGAATAAGGTTTTGCAGGCTATTTATATCAGAACCCAGGGTCAGCCTATTGTCAGCATCAAAAAGTGTCTGGGGATGGTGTTAAAAAAACATCCGGATGTGAACATCAAGGGCGTAGGCGCTACCGGCAGTGCCCGGCAGCTGGCCGGTGTCATCACAGGAGCCGATGCCATAAAAAATGAAATCACCGCCCATGCCGTTGCCGCATCCACTTTGGTACCGGGAGTGCAAACGGTGCTGGAAATCGGCGGACAAGATTCAAAGCTGATCATTATCCGGGAAGGTGTGGCCACTGATTTTGCCATGAATACTGTGTGTGCTGCCGGTACAGGCTCTTTTCTTGATCAGCAGGCAGCACGCTTAGGATTACCCATCGCAGAATTTGGGCAATTAGCCCAAAAAGCCACTTTGCCGGTACGCATTGCCGGAAGGTGTGCCGTATTTGCCGAGTCTGATATGATCCACAAACAACAATCCGGTTATGCCTTAGCGGATATTGTGGCCGGACTTTGTGAAGCTCTGGTGCGTAATTATTTGAATAATTTAGGCAAAGGAAAAAGGATCCTGGGACCGGTGGTGTTTCAGGGCGGAGTGGCGGCGAACCCTGGCATGAGAGATGCTTTCTCTCGAGCCTTAGATCGGGAAATCATTGTGCCGGAATATTTCCATGTTATGGGGGCTTTCGGAGCGGCGATTATCGGCAAAGAAGAAGCCGGGAGACAAGGAGGTACAAAATTCCGCGGTTTTGCGGCCAAGAACCTGGATGTTGCCGCTGAGAGTAAAGAATGTCTGGGATGCCCCAATCACTGCGAAATTGTTTCCATTGTGAATGGAGAGCAGATCTTAGCCCGCTGGGGTGATCGCTGCGGCAAATGGTCCGCCCTTAATAATGCCCCCATGACCAGTGAAGAGGAACCATTAGCACATGATTTAAAACATGCTTAACGACGATAATGCTGTTGATGACACTGAGCTAAAAATGAAGATGGAGAGAGAAGTGCTGAAAGAAACTGCAACCTTGGGCACTTCTCTTTTTCTGCTCTCTGGGAATCCTTTCTTTTTCATGGACTGAAAGATTGACATTTGTTATAATAAAGCAGTATGTGGATTAATTGCATTTGGTTGGTTAGTTGGTCAGTTAGCCGACCGGCAACTAATGGGCTTGATATTATATTTTTAAATCCGCTGCTCATAGGCTGAGTTTTTAGGAGATTGAAAAAATGGAATTGATTGTATCTCATAATAATATCGATTTTGACGGGTTGGCATCCATGGTGGCAGCCCAAAAGTTATTTCCCGAGGCCTTGATGGTCTTTGCCGGCAAGCTTCAGGGCAGCGTTCAGGAATTTATGGCTCTTTACAGGGATTCCATTGATGTGAAAAATCCCCGTATCTTTGATATCAAAAAGGTTAATAAATTGATCATTGTGGATACCAGGAATATTAAACGCATTGGAAATTTTCGCAAAATTATTGATCAGGGGGAGGCGGAGCTGGTTATTTTTGATCACCATCCCGCCGGTGAGGATGATTTAACCTCTCCATTTCTCGTTTTTGATAAAGTAGGCGCCACCACCACCCTGTTAATGGAACGCATCATTGCGGCTAAGATAAAAATAACCCCCTTTGAAGCAACTTTATTTGCCCTGGGTATTTATGAAGATACCGGTTCCTTAAGCTTTTCCACCACCACGGTCCGGGATGTGAAAGCTGTGGCCTGGTTGTTAGACCAGGGAGCGGATTTAAAGATTATCCGAAATTATATGGAACGGCCCTTAACGGATGAACAGCAAGAACTGCTGAATCTGCTGATGGAAGATATGGAATCTGTTGTGCATCAGGGCATCAACATCATCATTGCCAAGGCTTCTATACCGGAATATATTGCCGGATTGGATTTGTTAATTCATAAGATTGTGGAATTTACTGCAGCTCAAGTTGTTTTTACGGTGGCCCAAATGGATGACCGCATCATCATGGTGGCCAGGAGTGCCACCGATGGAGTGGATGTGGGTGCCATTTTGCGCCAATTTGGCGGCGGCGGTCACAATTCGGCAGCTTCCGCAACCATTAAAGCCATGAATCTGGATTGGGTCATGGATAATTTGCATAAGATCTTAAAGAAGAGCATCTCTCCGGAAGTAACAGCAAGAAATATTATGTCCTCTCCCGTGAAAACCGTTTCTCAGAACTTAAGCATCGATGAAACCGAGAAGATTATGATTCGCTATGGTCATACCGGGTTTCCGGTTATTGACGGGGAAAAGGTAATCGGCATCATTTCCCGCCGGGATATTGAAAAGGCCAGATACCATGGCTTAGGTCATGCTCCGGTGAAAGGCTTTATGTCTCATCATATTGCCACTATCAATAGTGATACCTCTCTGTCCGAAATTAAGCAAATCATGATCGAAAAGGATATTGGCCGTCTGCCGGTAATGGAAAATGATACCCTGGTGGGTATTATCTCACGATCGGATGTGTTACGGGTGCTTCACGGGGGGGATATTTTTCCTGTCTATGGTTCTGATTTTCCCCATGCCTGTTCCTTTACGGGAGAAAACTTTGCCTCTCGGATGAAGGCCCTCTTACCTGCCCATGTTTTTAAAATGATTGAAGACATCGGTGCCATTGCCGATAGTGAAAAGGTCGCCGTTTATTTGGTAGGAGGGATGGTGCGGGATCTGCTTCTGGGACTGCCCAATGTCGACCTGGACCTGGTCGTAGAAGGCAATGGCATTGCCTTTGGCACAAAATTGGCAAAAGAACTGACCGGAAGAATTTATTGTCATGAAAAGTTTGGCACAGCCAACCTGTTTCTGAACAACGGTCTCAAAATCGATATTGCCACGGCCAGAACAGAGTATTATGAATTTCCGGCGGCTTTGCCCACGGTGGAAAACGGTTCTTTAAAGCAGGATTTGTATCGCCGGGATTTTACCATCAACGCCATGGCCATCGGTTTAAATCACCACAATTGGGGACAATTAATTGACTTTTTTTGTGGTTGCTCGGATTTGCGCCGGAAGCTGATCCGGATTTTATATAATTTAAGCTTTGTGGAAGACCCTACCCGCATCATTCGCTCCATTCGTTTTGAAAAAAGGTATGATTTTACCATTGAGGAGGATACCTTGCGCTTTGCCCAGAAAGCCATTGAACAGAATTTTTTGGAAAGAGTTTCTGCCAATCGTTTAAAAGAAGAATTTGTTTTAATCTTAAAAGAAAAAAATATGATTGCCATTTTTAAAAGGTTAAAAGAAATGGATATTTGGAGCCGCATTTTACCCGAGCTGGAATTAACCCCGGGGATACTCCATTTTTTGGAGCATGTGACGGAAGACAGCAGTCAATTGACATCCTTACTTGGCCCCGTTGATCCGGGACTCCTGACCTTGCTCCTCCTTTGTCATCAGGCGGATGAAAAGCGGGTTGCCGCTAATATCGAAAGATTTCAATGGTCTAAGAAATATAATCTGGTTTTAATGAAAACAGCCCATGAAAAGAAAAAAATTCATGCTATGCTGCAAGGGAAAGATGTCCCGATCAGCAAAATTGACCTTCTTTTCCGTGACTTATCCAATGAAACCATCCTGTATTTTTATATTGTTTCCCCTGATCCTGAGCAAAAAAAGATTATCAATTATCTGCGCTTACGGAAAGAACGGATACCGGTTGTATCAGGCAAGGATCTGAAAATGTTGGGCATAAAGCCGGGACCTGTTTATCGGGAGATCTTAGAGATGCTGCGCACCGCCAGGCTTGATGGCATCGTGCAATCCCGTGCCGAAGAGATATCATTGATCAAAAATTATCTGACGAAAGAGGAGATGTTATGAATCTAAGTAATATCTGGGAATTAATTTTTTATATACCGGCCATATTATTAGCCCTCAGCGTGCATGAGTTTTCCCATGGATTTGTGGCGTACAGGCTGGGAGACCCTACGCCCAAGCTGCAAGGCCGCCTGACCTTAAATCCATTGAAACACCTTGATCCCATGGGCACCTTGTTATTGATTGTGGCCCATTTTGGCTGGGCGAAGCCGGTTCAGGTCAATCCCTATTATTTTCAAGGAGACAAAAAGCGGGGGATGATGACGGTTGCCCTGGCCGGTCCTTTTTCCAACATCCTTTTCGCTTATTTAAGCGCACTTCTTTTGTCTTTGATGTTGAGAGAAATATTGCCTTTTAATAATTTATTTGCTCTGTTTTTGCAGAACTTAGTACAAATCAATCTTATCTTAGCCGCCTTCAATCTCATTCCGGTGCCTCCCTTAGACGGGTCAAAAATTTTGGCAGGAATTCTCCCTGGGCAAGCCGGTGAATTTTTTTACAGTCTAGAACAATATGGACCAATCATCTTGTTGATTTTAATTGTATCGGGTATGATCCAAAGAATTTTTCTGCCCATTGTTAGTTTTTTATACAAGATCGTTTTTATGGCAACGGGAATTCCCATCTAAGATTATCTCATATTAAATCATAGCATCAATATTTTTGTGACAAGCAGAAGGAGAGAAGATCATGAAAAAGGGTATCATTTTTAGCGGCATGCGGCCGACAGGAAAACTTCATTTAGGTCATTTAAGTGTTTTGGAAAATTGGGTCAAGCTTCAAAAAGAATACGAGTGTTTCTATGGCATTGTCGATTGGCATGCTTTAACCACCGGTTTTGAAGATACCGACAATATTAAAGAAAATATCAAAGAAATGGCTTTGGATTGGTTAAGCGTCGGTCTTGACCCGGAAGAAAGCGCCATTTTCGTCCAATCCCATGTTAAAGAACATGGGGAATTATTTTTGCTTTTAGGTATGACCACCCCCTTATCCTGGTTGGAAAGAGTGCCTACCTACAAAGAACAAATTCATCAATTCGGTCAAGTCGGTAAGGATATTTCTACCTATGGCTTCCTGGGTTATCCTGTTTTAATGGCAGCGGATATTCTGGTTTATCGTGCCACTTCCGTACCTGTGGGAGAAGATCAGCTGCCCCACTTGGAATTAACACGGGAAATTGCCCGCCGCTTTAATCATATGTTTCAAACTGAGGTGATGTCGGAGCCTCAAGCCATTCTGGCTAAAGTAAAACTTTTGCCCGGTATCGACAATCGTAAAATGAGTAAAAGCTATGGCAATGATATTGCCCTAAATGCAAGCACGGAAGAAATTAATGATAAGGTTTCCCAGATGGTGACTGACCCGGCTCGTATCAGGAAAACCGATTTGGGCCATCCTGAAGTTTGCACCGTGCATACTTATCACACCTTTTATAATGAAGCGGAGGTCAAAGAGATCGGAGCAGAGTGCCGTACCGGCAAAATCGGTTGTGTGGCATGTAAAAAACGTCTGGCCCAAAAGCTAGACCTGTTTATTGCCCCCATCCGGGAAAAACGGGCCCAACTGGCCGCCCAGCCCAATATTTTAGATCAAATCCTGGAAGAGGGCGCCAATAAAGCGCGGGAGAAAGCTTCCCATACATTAGAAGCCGTTAGGGAAGCTATGAAGATTTAATGAAATATCAAATTAAATTAGAGGTATTCCAAGGACCCTTTGATTTATTATTCCATTTAATCGAAAAAAACGAAGTAGATATCTATAACATTCCCATTGCAGAAATTACCCGGCAATATCTGGACTATTTGACAGAAATGGAAAAGATGGATCTGGATATTGCCAGCGAATTTTTAGTAATGGCCTCAACCCTCCTGGCGATTAAAGCAAAAATGCTGCTGCCTAAACCACCGAAGCCGGAAGAGGAAGCAGCAGAGGAAGATGAGGATCCAAGAGATCAACTGGTGGAGCAATTATTAGAATATAAAAAGTATAAGCTGGTTGCTGAATTTCTACAGCAACAGGAGGAAGAGCAAGGAAAAATTTTTGTTCGCCCCAATGACGAAGCTTTTTATCTGGCTTTGTTTGATGATCCCAGCCCCTTGGAAGGAGTAAAGCTGGAGGATCTAAGGGCCGCCCTGCAAAGTGTATTAACCAGAATCCCGGTCGTAGATCCGGTGCAGGAAATTTTTAGAGAAGAAATCACGATCAAACAAAAAATTGAAGATATCCAAAAGGTTGTTTCGGAGCATGAGGAAGGAATATCCTTTTTCGCTTTATTTTCTCCAGAAGTGGGTCGGGTGGAAGTGGTGATCCAATTTTTGGCCTTGCTGGAATTAATGCGCCTCCATGAGATCAAAGTCAGCCAGGTTTCTCCCCATGGAGATATCATAATTTTTAAAGGTTGATCCCTTCTGTAAAACCGCAAATAGAGCAAAAACCTTATATACCTTGATAAAAGAGGTGCTTCATTAAAACTGCACCGGGGAAAGGGGATGAATTGATTTCGATGGGGATGCTTTTTAGTGAAGATATTCGAAACAACATAGAGTGCTTGCTCTTTGTCGCCTGTGAGCCCTTATCTGTGGAAAAACTCATGGAAATCACCGGTGCGGCAAGGGAAACTGTTATGGTTTTACTTGATGAATTAGCAGAGCACTATCAGGAAAGAGGATTTCAACTGATGGAAGTGGCCGGGGGCTGGCAATTTGCCACCAGACCTGCTTGCGCAGATATGATTGAAAAATATTATCGTCCCAAGATTCATTCCCTTTCCAAAGCAGCGCTGGAAACCTTAGCTATTATTGCCTACCGGCAGCCGGTTACCAGGACTGATATTGAGACTATCCGCGGGGTCAAGGTGGATGGGGTTGTCAGTACCTTGTTGGAAAAAAATTTGATCCAGGATGTGGGGAGGAAAAACGGCCCGGGCAGACCCGTTCTTTATGGAACCACCATGGAATTTCTGAAGTTTTTCGGTTTAAAATCATTGCAGGAACTGCCTGATCCGGATCAGCTGTCCCAGGATCCACCCAACCCAGAAAAGGAAAAATAAGCGAACCTTTCAGTTTTCACCTTATGATCCTGTTGTTCATATATTGATAGCACATGGTCAGGGGGAGGATGAGGATGGAAAAAGAAAGGGCTAATATCTTTAAAGTAAACCAAGGGAAACGCAACAGAGGGTACAACAGACAAGCTGCCGTGGCATATGCCCATCGTTGGTGGAACAGTTATAATCCTGATTTTCGTTATTTCCCGGTGGATTGTACCAATTATGTTTCTCAGGTTCTCTATGCCGGGGGCCTGCCCATGCAATACACCGGAAAACAAGATGCGGGATGGTGGTACGCCGCTAACGGAGCAAGAGAGGATCAGTGGAGCTTCAGCTGGGCTGTGGCTCATAGCTTGCGCTGGTATTTGGCCTCCCAACAAGGCGTGCTCACAGCTAAGGTAGCCGCGGCAAATGAATTAAGGCCGGGAGATATCATCTGTTATGATTGGGATGGAGACGGAGTCTGGCAGCACAATACCGTGGTGGTGGGTTTTAATGGGGATGGGCGGCCTTTAGTCAATGCCCATACCAATAACAGTCAAAACCGTCTTTGGGATTATCGGAATTCTGTGGCTTGGACAGAGAAAACATCATATCTTTTTTGGAACATTATATATTAACAGGTGAAAGCTGTTTTTTTGCTATGAAAGTATAAGTTTAGGGAACCGGACAGGTTCCCTTTTTTTGTACTATCAGCAAATATAAATTTAAAAAGGTTAGACCAATCATCAGTTCTCGATTAAATGCTAAAGGATGTAAATATAAGTGCACGAGAGGCATACTAAGACGGATTACAAGGAAGAATATAGTAATAGTGTTTTAACTTTTTGCATTTGATTCGAGGTGTGACCGTTGAAATTTGGTACCATCCTGTTATTAGTCTTTATCCTGCTATTATTGATTGGGCTTTTTTTACCCCTGCGTTTTCGGTTTTATTACCTAAAAAAAGAAAAGGATGATTTTATCAGCATCACCTGGCAAGTGATTCCAGGTATATGGGGCATTAAATTAGAAATCCCCTTTATCAAAATTTCAACCGC
Source organism: Dehalobacterium formicoaceticum (assembly GCF_002224645.1). Classification (NCBI taxonomy): domain Bacteria; kingdom Bacillati; phylum Bacillota; class Clostridia; order Eubacteriales; family Peptococcaceae; genus Dehalobacterium; species Dehalobacterium formicoaceticum. Next base: position 2,622,194 of record NZ_CP022121.1, read on the forward strand.
AGCCTTATGGCCGATGATAAAAATGGTGACTAAAATAGCAGGAGAAAAGGGCCGGCCATGGATGGAAAAAGAACAGCAAGAAATTTTAGGCAAGGTACAATTGAAAAGACTGGGCAGAAGCATAATTTTGCTTTTGAAAAATTCAAAAAAAATGAAAAAAATTGGGGACTGGTTTTTAAGTAAAATTTCATTAAGAGATTTTTTCTGGTGCACAGAAATCGGTACCAGGGATGCTGCCCAAACAGGAATTTTAACGGGGATTTTCTGGTCGATCAAGACCTTCCTCTATGGTTACTTGCAGCATCAG